>DALYCS010000021.1:1844-13241 GCA_031973615.1 Flavobacterium sp.
CCACTTTACGTTGGTTGGTTTTGTCAGCAACGTTAGGATTCATCGTTGAAACAAATTCATACGACTCTGCAAAATAAGAAGATTCTGTCCATTCTGCTACGTTTCCAGCCATGTTGTACAAATTGAAGTCATTTGGCTCATATGATTTTGCCTCTACTGTATACAATGCACCGTCAGCTGCATAATCTCCACGAACAGGTTTGAAATTTGCCAAGAAACAACCTCTATCGTTTTTAGCATAAGGACCACCCCAAGGGTATGTAGCTCCTTCAATTCCACCTCTAGCAGCATATTCCCATTCTGCTTCGGTTGGCAATCTGAATTCGTTTACTTGGTCTCTACCCTTTTTCTTTTTAATGTACCCATTTTTATACATGGTTCTCCAAGCACAAAATGCTTTTGATTGGTTCCAAGATACCCCAACTACCGGATAATCACCATAGGCTTGGTGCCAGAAATAATTGTTGTGCATTGGTTCATTATAAGAATAGGCAAAATCTTTGATCCAAGCGGTTGTATCAGGATAAATTTCGATAGGTGGTGTTTTTTCATAAAATCCTTTTCTTCCTTTCTTTTTCACCGCTTTATTCAAATCAACTTGATTGTATTTGAATTTTAATTTAGACGCATCGATTGTTTTTAAACCATTGTATGATTCTGATTCTTTTAAATACATCGAATCCATCACCTCCGTATATAATTCATCAGGATACTTTTTAGTATCTCTAATAAGCTTTACTTTTCGATTTAATTTTCTACCAGAATACATATCATCATCGGTTCCTACACTGTAGTAGTTTTTGTACATGTATTTGTCGTACACCGACATGTTCGTAGTATCTGCATCCGCAAAAGCAAACTCCCCAATACCTCCGGTACCTGGTTTTTTCTCTTGCTCGTCTGCCGTAATCGCTAAACGTGTTTGAATGATTGAGTCTTTTACCCAATTCACAAATTGACGGTATTCACTATTGGTAATTTCCGTCTCATCCATGTAAAATGAGGTAACTGTGACCGTTTTTGTAGGTGCGTCTTGAATATTAGCTAAATCATCATCTGATTTACCCATAATAAAGGCTCCGCCAGGTACTAATGTCATCCCGTAAGGTTTCTCAGGATGCCATTTTTTTCCTTTTACTCCGACTAATTCTCCTCTATCGCCTTTACCACAACTGATAAATAAGGATAAAATTGCTGAAAATGCAATGAACTTCTTCATATAAATTTGGGTTAAATGTATTCTATTTTTAAGGGCGTAAACCTATTCAATAATTTTCAAAAAAACAATTTTTTTTTAAAAAACGTGCAAAAAATAACTAAATTTTTAAATCGGGTACTTAATTAAACTATAAAATACCATTATTTATTGCGATTTACAAAATATTTCTTCTTTGGGCTTTCCACCATCTTTCTGGTATTTCTTGTTCGCAAGCTGCTAAATAATCTTCATTTGTACAAGGTAATAACGTACTTCTTTTTAATTTATTATGAACAGACGTCAAAAAGGGAATCTCAATCCACCAGCGACCTGTAATTGGGCTTTTATAAAATACCAATTCCTCGTCTTGAATTGGCACGATATATTTTACAAAGTTTTCTTTACTTCCAAACGGATATTCGTTGGATCGAAAACAATAGCCTTCAACAAAATACCACAACATTTGAGCAATCAAAATCGATTCTTGCTTGGTTATTTCACTGTTAAATATTCCTATAGCCGAAACTTTATCACTAATTCCAGCATACCGTGTTAATGCGCAAATTTCTTTACCATTTAAACCATTAGGCTGAAAATCAGCAAAGTTGCCTGAATAAGAAGATTGCACTGCTTTGAGATCAAAACTTACCAAATCGGCATCTCTAAATACAGGTTCTGCCACGGCAATTTGATTGGAAACTTCACCCAAGCGATAGGCTTCAAAATACAATTTTTCCATCAAATCGATTTCCTCTTGCGAGTTGAAATAGGTTTGATACCCCAAATTGGCATAGTTGAATAAATTAGTGGGTTCGTCCATAATTATTTTAGACAAATAGGAATTAGATGGTAATGCGTTGTCTTTGGCAAAATCAAATTGATTATCTACCGCTACTAAATTAACCATTTGATCCAATTGATCATAGGCCCGATAGATCGCATAGGTTAAGTCTTGACTTCCACCAATGACAATGGGAATAATTTTTTTCTTTACAAGCTCTTCAACGATTTTTCTTAACACAAAATAGGTGTCTTCTACACTTGCCCCGGCTTCAATAGTACCTAAATCAGCAAAAGCGACATTCCAATTACCTGGATATAACCCATAAAACGCTTTTCTAAAGGTATCAAAATCAGAATTTTCATTCGATTTAGCGGCTCCTCTATTCTCATTTACAGTTATAAGCGCTAAAGCTATATTTTCAAGTACCGGAAAATCGGTTTGTGTATGAAGTACTACCTTTTTACCCAGGGTTTGATTAGATAATGTAGAAATATATTCTTCAACAACAGTTGAAACGGGTTGCAAAAAATCGAAAACCATTGCTATTTCTTTTTTGGTGTTGTTTTCTTAGCCGCTGTTTTTTTAGCAGCCGTTTTTTTTGCCGGTGTCTTTTTTTCGATCATTTCCAGAACTTGTGCTAAAGTTAAAAGAGAAGCATCAATATCTTTACTCAATTCAATCTTTATTTTACCTTTTGTAATAACAGATCGACCCCAACGCGCTTTTTCTACTTTAATACCTTCCGCTTTCCAATCATGCAACACTTTATCAATGTCTTTTTGCTGCTTTTCCTCGATTAACTCATTTAAATCCGACTGCGATAAATTATCGAAATTGTATTTTTTATTTACGTTGATAAACATATTGTTCCATTTGATAAAGGGACCAAATCGTCCTACTCCTTTTTGAATGGGAAGTCCATCATAGGTTCCAATAGGCGCATCAGCTTGTGCCTTTTCATCAATAATTCCTTGTGCCGTTTCCATCGTTACATCCATCGGATCAACTCCTTTAGGCAATGAAATGAATTGGGTTCCGAATTTTACATAGGGTCCAAAACGGCCATTATTTACTTCAATTTCTTCGCCTTTGTATGTTCCTAATTGCTTGGGAAGTAAAAACAAATTCAATACTTCTTCCAGGGTGATGTTTCCAATATTTTGATCGGGGCGCAAACTCGCAAATTGCTTGTTTTCTTCATCGACATCCCCAATTTGAGCCATCGCACCATATTTTCCCAATCGCACCGAAACTGGCTTTCCTGAAACCGGATGTGTTCCTAAAATACGTTCTCCACTTTCACGATCTGCGTTTTTTTCTACATCCATCACATTGGGATGAAAATGGGAGTAAAAATCATTCATCATTTTAGCCCAATCCACTTTTCCTTCGGCAATTTCATCAAAATCTTGCTCTACTTTGGCCGTGAAATTATAATCTAAAATGGTTCCAAAGTTTTTTACCAAGAAATCATTTACAATTATTCCAATATCGGTTGGTACCAATTTTCCTTTATCAGATCCTACATTTTCAGTCAAGACTTGCGCCTTAACTTCGCTGTTTTTTAATATAATTTGTGTATATTTTCGTTCCTGACCTTCAAAACTACCTTTTTCTACATATGTTCTCGCGATAATAGTTGAAATGGTTGGCGCATAGGTAGATGGACGACCAATTCCTAATTCTTCTAATTTTTTAACCAATGATGCCTCAGTATAGCGACTTGGCGGACGCGAAAAACGTTCTGTTGCCGTAATGTAATTATTGATTAATTTTTCATTTACTTTTAAAGCAGGCAACATACCTTCTTGTTCTTCATCATCTTCATCATTACCTTCTAAATACACTTTCAAAAACCCTTCAAACTTAATTACCTCACCCGAAGCAGTAAAAGTTTCCGAATGATTACTTGCTGTTATTTTAACATTGGTTCGCTCTAATTCTGCATCACTCATTTGTGATGCCAATGTTCGTTTCCAAATCAAATCATACAAACGCGCTTGATCACGATCAATATTAACCGTATGACGTGACATATCGGTTGGACGAATTGCCTCATGAGCTTCTTGTGCCCCTTTTGATTTGGTGTTAAAATTTCTTGGTTTTGAAAATTCCGCACCATAGTAACTTGTAATTTCGGCTTGAGCCGCTGCCATAGCATCTTGCGATAAATTTACACTATCGGTTCTCATATAGGTAATCAATCCAGCTTCATACAAGCGTTGGGCAATTTGCATGGTAATTCCTACTGGTAAATACAATTTACGAGCAGCTTCCTGCTGCAATGTTGACGTAGTAAACGGAGCTGCAGGTGACTTTTTGGTGGGTTTAGTCTCTAAATCGCCTACCTTATATTCAGTATCTATATTTTGGGTTAAGAAATCTTCGGCTTCTTTTTTAGTAGCAAAGTTCTTGGGTAATTTTGCTTTAAACGTTTTACCAGCTTCATTCGTAAATTCAGCTGTAATGCTGTAGGAAGCTTCTGGCTTAAACTCTTGTATTTCACGTTCGCGTTCAACTATCAATCGAACCGATACCGATTGCACACGACCTGCTGACAAACCTCCTTTTACTTTTTTCCAAAGTACAGGTGACAACTCATAACCCACTAATCGATCCAATACACGTCGAGCTTGTTGGGCATTGACTAAGTTGTAATCGATTCCTCTTGGATTTTCTATGGCTTTTAAAATGGCAGTTTTGGTAATTTCATGAAAAACAATACGTTTTGTTTTTTCAGGTTTTAGTTTTAATTCTTCAGATAAGTGCCAAGAAATAGCTTCTCCCTCGCGGTCTTCATCGGAAGCCAACCAAACCATTTCGGCATTTTTAGCTAATCCTTTTAATTTGGTTACCAACGCTTTTTTATCGGCAGATACTTCATATTTTGGCTTAAATCCATTGGCAACATCTACTCCAATTTCTCGAGAAGGCAAATCGGCTATGTGTCCATAACTCGATTCTACTTGATACTCACTTCCTAGAAATTTTTCGATGGTTTTTGCCTTTGCGGGTGACTCAACGATTACTAAATTCTTTGCCATTTCACTTTTTGTTTGTTCGGCAAAAGTATCTATTTTTTTTAAATTTTGACTTCTCGATTGTATTTTTACCCATAATTAGTTTTGAGTTGGATTCTTTTACTCCTTATTATAGGTATATAATTGCCGTGCTATTGGTAAAATAAAAAATATTCAAAAATTCGTGTTAAACCTTTACTGACATCTTGTCATATTTTGGATTTTAGTATTATCTTTGCAATCCGAAACTTCGGAATGTTATTTGGAAATTTACAATATGGAAAAGGAAATTGACGAGAAAAAACAAGGTCAAAGTTTAGTTTTAGACCAAAAAGAAGGAAACACAAAAAAACTTTTTATCGAGAGTTATGGATGCCAAATGAATTTTTCGGACAGCGAAATTGTGGCTTCAATTCTTTATGAAAACGGCTATAATACAACGCAAAACCTGGAAGACGCCGATTTGGTATTGGTCAACACTTGCTCTATTCGCGATAAGGCCGAACAAACCATTCGCAAACGTTTGGAAAAATACAATGCGGTTAAAAAAATTAACCCAGGCATGAAAGTAGGCGTTTTAGGCTGTATGGCAGAACGTTTAAAAAGCCAGTTTTTAGAAGAAGAAAAAATTGTCGACATGGTGGTTGGGCCCGATGCTTATAAAGATTTGCCTAATCTATTAGCGGAAGTTGAAGAAGGCAGAGACGCCATAAATGTTATATTATCGAAAGAAGAAACCTATGGCGATATTGCACCAGTTCGCTTAAACAGCAACGGCGTTAATGCATTTGTTTCAATCACAAGAGGATGTGACAACATGTGTACTTTCTGCGTAGTTCCATTTACAAGAGGTAGAGAACGCAGCCGAGAACCACAAAGTATAATTGACGAAATTCAAGATTTGTACGATAGAGGATTTAAGGAAGTGACTTTATTAGGTCAAAATGTAGACAGCTACTTGTGGTATGGTGGTGGTTTGAAAAAAGATTACAACAAAGCCACAGCAATGCAAAAAGCGACAGCTATGGACTTTGCCCAATTGCTAGACAAATGTGCTACCTTATTTCCTAAAATGCGTTTTAGATTTTCAACTTCGAATCCACAGGATATGCACGAAGAAGTTTTGCATGTTATTGCCAAACACCATAACATCTGCAACTACATTCATTTACCCGTTCAAAGTGGAAGTACTCGAATTTTAAAGGAAATGAACCGTCAACATACCCGTGAAGAATACATGGCCTTGATTGATAAAATATATGCTATTATTCCAGACATTTCGTTATCGCAAGATATGATTGCTGGTTTCCCTACCGAAACAGAAGCAGATCATCAAGACACCTTGAGTTTAATGGAATATGTAAAGTATGATTTCGGATTTATGTTTGCGTATTCCGAACGTCCGGGAACCTTAGCGGCTCGAAAAATGAAAGACGATGTGCCAGAAGCGATTAAAAAACGTCGCTTAACAGAAATTGTAGACTTACAACAGAAACACGGACTGGAACGCACACAGCGTTTCATTGGGCAGGAAGTAGAGGTGTTAATCGAGAAAGAATCGAAACGTTCCGATGCACACTGGAGTGGAAGAAATTCGCAAAACACGGTAGTGGTTTTTCCAAAAGAGCATTATAAAGTTGGGGAATTCGTACTCGTAAAAATTACCGATTGTACCGCAGCTACTTTAATTGGAGAAGCTGTGGGCTATTCAGAACTAATGAATTAAAACAATTAAAAATTAACAATGGATAATGAACAATGAGAAAACATTTAAATTATCAATTGTCAATTAATAATTATAAATTATAAAATGGAATCCGTACAAGCTATAAAACAACGCTTTGAAATTATTGGGAACGACCCAAAACTCAATCGTGCCGTGGAGAAAGCCATTCAGGTGGCCCCAACGGATATTTCAGTATTGGTCACGGGTGAAAGTGGTGTAGGAAAGGAAAGTATTCCTAAAATTATTCACTCATTATCACACCGCAAGCATGGAAAATACATTGCTGTAAACTGTGGAGCCATCCCCGAAGGAACAATTGATAGTGAACTATTTGGTCACGAAAAAGGTTCTTTTACAGGAGCAACAAGCACACGAGAAGGGTATTTTGAGGTAGCCAATGGTGGCACTATATTTTTGGATGAAGTTGGTGAATTGCAACTAAGGATTTAATGGACCTTTCCAGAGAAGGGAAATTTAGAGAAGATTTATTTTACCGATTGAGTACGGTAGATATTATGTTACCCCCTCTACGCGAGCGTAAAGAAGACATACATTTACTTTTTCGAAAATTTGCAGCCGATTTTGCACACAAATACAAAATGCCTGCGATTAAATTAGAAGAAGAAGCCATTCAATTATTAATCAAATACCGATGGAGTGGTAACATTCGTCAACTGCGCAATGTCGCGGAGCAAATTTCTGTTTTAGAAACTAAAAGAGAAATCACCGCACAAACACTACTCTCCTATTTACCGATAGAACAAAACCATTTACCATCCGTAATTGGCACTAAAAAAGCAGAAAGCGATTTCAGTAACGAAAGAGAAATATTATACAAAGTTCTCTTTGACATGAAGAGTGATTTGAATGATTTGAAAAAACTCACTTTGGAGTTAATGCAAAACGGAAGCAGTAAAGTTCAAGAAACAAATAAGGGATTAATTCAAAAAATTTACGGAAAACCGGAAGAAAATACTATTTTTGAAGAAGAATCTCGAGTAGAAATGTTGCCCAATCAAAATAATTTGATACAAGAAACTTTTGAAGATGACGAAGACGAAGAAAATTATTTATTTGCCGAAACAGTTGATGAAGAAGAAACCTTAAGTCTAGAAGCTAAAGAAATTGAACTCATCAAAAAATCATTGGAACGCAACCGAGGAAAAAGAAAAGCAGCTGCGGATGAATTAGGAATATCAGAACGCACCTTATACAGAAAAATCAAACAATACGATTTATAATGAGACATAGCATTATTGTTCTTAGCATCACTCTTACCTTACTGCTAAACAGTTGTGGGATTTATAACTTTACAGGAGCAAAACCCGTAGATGCAAAAACATTCCAAGTCAATTATTTTCAAAATAATGCCGAATTAATTGAACCTGGAATTGAACGAACTTTTACGCTTGAGTTACAAGATATTATTCAAAGTCAGACCAATTTGAATTTAGTTAATCAAGGTGGCGAATTGATTTATGAAGGCGAAATTGTGGAATATAGAATAGCCCCCATGTCGGCAACTGCTGACCAAAGAGCTGCACAAAACCGTCTTACGATTACAATAATGGTACGTTTTACCAACCGTAACAAAGAGGATGACAACTTTGAGAAACGATTTTCCTTTTATTATGATTTTGACGCCAATGCGCAACTCGTAGGTTCACAACTTACTTCAGCACTAGACGAAATTTTCGAGCGCATTACACAAGATATTTTCAATGAATCACTTGCTAAATGGTAACTAATTAGTATAATATTTTGAATACAGCCGACCTCACCTTTTTGTTAAACAAACCCGAAGCGACAAACGAAAAACAAACGATCGCACTCGAAAATGTGGTATTACAATATCCCTATTTTCAAGCTGCGCGTGCTTTGCATTTGAAAGGCTTGTATAATCAAGATAGTTTTAGATACAATTATGAATTAAAAAAAACCGCTGCTTATACAACGGATCGCACCATACTGTTTGAATTTATTACTTCGGATCACTTTGCAACATTACAACAAGATAAAATAGACGCCATTCAGGAGTACATCCAAAATATTAATGTTCATGCCATTGAAGAAATCAAAATTGAACCGTTAAGCAGTACTCCGATTGAATTAGAAAACAACGTTACCCGTTCTGAAGAAAAATTAGGAATTGGCAAACCTTTATCCTTTTCTAAAGCTGAAAAACACTCCTTCCAAGAATGGTTACAACTGACTAAATTGCAACCTATTGCGCGAGAAATTTCTGAAAAAACTTCCGATTCACATGTTGAAAAAGAAAAAAAAATAGCGCTAATAGATAAATTTATAGAGACCAATCCAAAAATAGCACCTGTTAAAAAACATGTTGAAATTCCTTTAAATAGCGTTAAAAGCATTGAAGAACCAACACATTTAATGACGGAAACTTTGGCTAAAGTGTTTTTAGAACAAAAAAAATATCACAAAGCAATACAAGCTTATGAAATTTTAATTTTGAAATATCCAGAAAAAAGTAGTTTCTTTGCAGACCGAATAAATGAAATCAAAAATTTACAACAAAATAATAATTAATTATGGGATTTACAGGTTTTTTAATTGCAATAACAATTGTTTGTTTTTTATTAATCTTAGCTATTATGGTTCAAAACCCTAAAGGTGGTGGCTTATCTTCATCTTTTGGAAGTTCACAACAATTAGGTGGTGTACAAAAAACAACCGATTTCTTAGACAAAAGTACTTGGACATTAGGAGGCATTTTAATTGCACTTATCTTATTATCTAGTATAAGTTTTAATGGAGGCAATGCCGTTACCGATTCTAAAATTTTAGGTCAAGACGAAACCACTACTCCAAAAACAACAGTTCCAGCAACACCAGAAGCAGCTAAACAAGCTCCTGCTACAACTGCTCCTGTTGCCACAGATTCTACAAAATAAGCATTGCTACAATATCATTAAATGCCAGCCTGTCAGTGCTGGCATTTTTTATTTCAGAAAAAATGACATAAAATTGAATTGGCATAATTTCTGAATATCAGACAAAACAAATAATTAAATTAAATACTATTATGTCATTAAACATTAAACCTATTTCAGACCGCGTTGTAATTGCTCCATTGGCAGCTGAAACAACGACAGCTTCTGGGATTATTATTCCAGATACTGCAAAAGAAAAACCACAAAAAGGAACTGTAGTAGCCGTAGGAAATGGCAAAAAAGACTACACCATGACTGTAAAAGTAGGCGATGTCGTACTTTATGGAAAATATTCTGGAACCGAATTTAAATACGAGGGGAAAGATTACTTAATTATGAGAGAAGACGAAATTTATGCAATTCTTTAATCTAAGATTAAAAAAACATTAATCGTTAAACATTAAAAACTAAATAAAATGGCAAAAGATATAAAGTTTGATATTGAAGCACGTGATGGATTAAAACGTGGTGTTGATGCATTAGCGAATGCAGTAAAAGTAACTCTTGGTCCAAAAGGCCGAAATGTAATTATTTCAAAATCATTTGGAGGTCCTACGGTAACTAAAGATGGTGTTTCTGTAGCTAAAGAAATTGAATTACAAGATCCATTAGAAAATATGGGGGCTCAAATGGTTAAAGAAGTGGCTTCAAAAACCAATGATTTGGCCGGTGACGGAACAACAACTGCAACTGTATTAGCACAAGCCATCGTAAAAGAAGGTTTAAAAAACGTTGCGGCTGGCGCCAATCCTATGGATTTAAAACGCGGAATTGATAAAGCTGTGGAAACGATTGTTACTGAATTGAGCAAACAAGCTGTTGCTGTTGGTGATTCTTCAGAAAAGATTAAACAAGTAGCTTCTATTTCGGCAAACAACGACGAAACTATTGGCGATTTGATTGCTGTTGCTTTTGGAAAAGTTGGAAAAGAAGGCGTAATTACTGTTGAAGAAGCAAAAGGAACTGACACTTATGTTGATGTAGTTGAAGGTATGCAATTTGACAGAGGGTATTTATCTCCTTATTTTGTTACCGATGCCGATAAAATGGTAGCCGAATTGAGCAATCCTTATGTGCTTTTATACGATAAAAAAATATCGAATTTACAAGAATTACTACCTGTATTAGAGCCGGTAGCACAATCGGGAAGACCCTTATTAATCATTGCTGAAGATGTAGACGGACAAGCATTAGCCACTTTAGTGGTAAATAAATTACGTGGTGGTTTAAAAATCGCTGCTGTTAAAGCCCCTGGTTTTGGTGACCGAAGAAAAGCCATGTTAGAAGATATTGCTATTTTAACTGGCGGTACTGTTATTGCTGAGGAAAGCGGGTATTCATTAGAAAATACTACACTAGAAATGCTGGGAACTGCCGAAAATATTACCATTGACAAAGACAATACTACAATTGTAAATGGAGCAGGTGCTGTTGACAACATAAAAGCAAGAGTGAACCAAATCAAAGCACAAATTGAAACGACTACTTCTGATTATGATCGTGAAAAATTACAAGAACGCTTAGCAAAATTAGCGGGTGGTGTTGCCGTTTTATATGTAGGCGCCGCTTCTGAGGTTGAAATGAAAGAGAAAAAAGACCGTGTAGATGATGCCCTTCAAGCAACTAAAGCTGCTTTGGAAGAAGGTATTGTACCAGGTGGTGGAATGGCTTTATTGCATGCTAGAAATGGAATTAGTGATTTCGATAGTATTGGT
>DALYCS010000021.1:13251-15873 GCA_031973615.1 Flavobacterium sp.
AATTGCAGGAAAGACTTGCTAAGCTATCAGGCGGAGTTGCAATATTGAGAGTTGGCGGATCAACTGAAGTTGAAGTAAAAGAAAAAAAAGATAGAGTTGAAGATGCTCTGCATGCTACAAAAGCGGCCGTTGAAGAAGGAATTGTAGCAGGAGGTGGTGTTGCCTTAGTTCGTGCTAAAGCAGCATTGGTTAACATCAAAGCAGAAAATGCCGACGAAGCTACCGGAATACAAATCATTAACAAAGCTGTAGAGGCACCTTTACGTACAATTGTTGAAAATGCAGGTGGAGAAGGCTCAGTGGTAATTGCAAAAGTTACTGATGGTTCAGCTGATTTTGGATTCAATGCAAAAACAGGCGAATATGTTCAAATGTTAGCCGCTGGGATTATCGATCCAAAAAAAGTAACGCGTGTAGCGCTAGAAAACGCAGCTTCAGTAGCGGAATGATCTTGACTACAGAGTGTGCATTAATTGACATCAAAGAGGATACTCCTTCAATGCCAATGGGCGGAGGAATGCCTGGAATGATGTAATTGTTTCTTAAATAAAAATTAAAACTGCTTGAAATTCAAGCAGTTTTTTTATTTTTACAAAAAAAGAACATGAAAAAATCCCTATTACTGATACTTTTTTTAGTATTTTTTTCTGGAATCGCGCAAAACAATTTAGATGAAAAATTGATCAACTACTTCAAATTAGATCGCGAGAATATTCACTTACATTTAAATAAAACAATCTATTTAACAAATGAGACCATTTGGTTTAAAGGTTATGTAATTGAAAAAAAAGCATCCAAACTTAATTTCTTAACCACAAATGTACATGTTAGACTTTTAGATGCTAATAAAAAAGAAATTTTCAATAAATTATTTTATGCTTCAAATGGAACAATAATTGGGCAATTTCAATTGAACAAAAATTTATCTTCAGGGGATTATTATCTTCAGGTATATACAAATTACATGAATAATTTTATAGAAGACGAATCAACACTTCTAAAAATAAACCTCATTAATTACAAGGATTCCTTATCTGAAAACACCGCAGTAAATGATAATTTAACAATCAGTTTAGGTTTTGAGAGCAATATTTTTATGGAAGATATTGACAATGTAATTGGAATCAAAATTAAAGACTGTAAAGGGAGAGGTGTTAAAGTCGGTACGATTGAACTAATCGACAGTAAAGACGAACTATTAAGCACGTTTACTACAAATCAAGAAGGTTATGGGAAATTTGATTTATTTAGCACAAAAAACGACCAATATCGTCTGCGTTTTTCATACAAAAACAAGGTATACACACAAAATTTACCAACACCCGTATCCGAAGGAATCGCTTTAGCTGTAAATAATTATGCCGTAGACGGAAAAGTAATAATCAAAATTAAGACCAATTTACACACCTTAAATAAAATAAAAAACACGCCTCTTTCCCTACTCATTCAAAAAAATGATTTTGCAAACAGCATTCATTTCAATTTAGAAAAATTGACCACAGAATTCATGATTAATAAATCAGAATTACAAGAAGGTGTTAACGCAGTTCGACTTATAAACGAAAAATTAGACGTAGTGAGTGAGCGATTGTTTTACAATCAAACCACAAAGAGTGAAAAAATAATTTTAAAATCTATTGTAAAAAGTAAAGATAGTATTACAATTAAAGCCGTAATACCTAATCGAATTGCAAATGTAAGCGTTAGTGCTTTGCCTATAAATTCATTAACTAACCATCAGTCAAATCATATACTTTCATCCCTCGCATTTAACAATTATTGTGATATTGATGGGCTTAATTATGACTATTATTTTAACACCTACAATAAGAGAAAAGAGTTTGAATTAGATCTCGTGTTCCTTCAACAACATAAAAACAAATACAACTGGCGAGCTATTATTCATGACACTCCTAAAGCGACCTATTCCTTTGATGTTGGAATTAATTTAAGCGGCAAGATAAATCAAACATTAAACCACAAAGAAAAATTAAAACTCCGCTTGTTTTCAATGAATGGTCTAAATGAAAAAACAGAGATCAATGCAAACAATGAATTTACGTTTTCCAATATTTTGGCAATAGATTCAACAAACATTCATTTTTCATTATTAAAAAACAATGAAAAATTACAAAACCTAAATCTTATCTCAAGACTCGAAAACAATGAAAAAAAGTTTTTAAAAGAACCTCAAATAAAAACTTCTGAGTGCAATGAATACATATATACCGAAAATAAAGATCTAGAAGATTTTCCAAAATTAGAAAACACAACTCAATTAGAAAGCATTACAATTAACGAAACTAAAAAACCTAAACTAGAAAACGAAAGAGATTACAGCAATAATATGGCAAAAGGATACAAGATTTCTGATGCAGATTATGGTTCCTATAGAGACGTATTATCATTTATTGCGTCACATGGTTACGACGTTAGTATTGAGGGCACAAGTGTGGTTATTCGTGCTAGGGTAACGCGAACTATTATGGGTTCAAATAGTCCCGCAGTTTTCTTAGACAATTCACCTGTTTATGACTTTTCTCAGCTGCAAAATATGTTGCTCGTTGAAATAGATGAAATTTATGTTAACAAACATGGATATGGCATGGGTGATAACGGAAT
>DALYCS010000022.1:0-325 GCA_031973615.1 Flavobacterium sp.
AGTTTTTTAGCCCATTACCCAAAACCCTTCACCCAATACATAATAAATTGAAACTACAAATACTCGGTTGTTACGCAGCCACTCCAAGAACCATTACCAATCCGACTTCACAAGTCTTAGAAATGAAAAATCATTTGTTTCTGATTGACTGTGGTGAAGGAACTCAAGTACAACTTCGCAAGCACAAAATTAAATTTTCTCGCATCAATCATATTTTTATTTCGCATTTACACGGCGATCATTTTTATGGTTTGATCGGTTTAATTTCGACCTTCATGTTGCTCAATCGCGAGAATGATTTGCATGTGTATGGACCAAAAGGAAT
>DALYCS010000022.1:335-15813 GCA_031973615.1 Flavobacterium sp.
TATACTGGATACAATTTGTTTTTTCATGAATTAGCATCTCAAGAAAGTGAAGTCATATATGAAGACGATACCGTTTTTGTAAAAACCATTCCTCTTAATCACCGAATATACACCAACGGCTTTTTGTTTCAAGAAAAACCAGGAAAACGCCATTTGAATACCGATGCCGTTGCGCATTATAAAATCGAAAAATGTTATTTTGATAAAATAAAATCGGGAGGTAATGTTACGTTGGATTCTGGGGAAATAATTGCAAACGAATTGCTCTCATTGCCACCAGATGCCACTAAAAGTTACGCTTTTTGTAGCGATACTTTATATGACACATCAATTGTTCCTTTGATATATGGGGTTGATGTGTTATATCACGAAGCTACTTTTTTAGATTCGGAAGCCCATTATACCGAAAGAACAAAGCATGCTACTGCTAAGGAAGCAGCCCAAATTGCAAAGTTGGCAGCTGTGAAAAATTTGATATTGGGACACTATTCAACCCGATACGGTTCTATCGAACCCTTTAAAGAAGAAGCGCAAACTGTTTTTGAAAATGTGTTTTTAGCCGACGATGGTAAAGAATTTGAATTCTAATTAAAAAATCAATCTCTTCTTTATAAACTAATGCTACCTTATGATACAAACCGTTATTTTTGATATGGATGGTGTAATAGTTGATACCGAACCGGTACATCATTTTGCCTATTACCAACATTTTAATGAATTAAATATTGAAGTTTCGGATGCGTTATATCGTTCGTTTACAGGGAATTCAACCCGTAATATTTTCCAAAAATTAAAAGCACACTATAATTTGACCGATGAAGTAGAGCAATTAATTTTACGCAAAAGAGAATTGTTTAATGAAGCATTTGATCTCAAAGAAGATTTGAATTTGATTGATGGGGTTGAAGCGCTCATTAAAGATTTGCATAGCAACGGTATGCAATTAATTGTAGCATCGTCGGCATCAAAGGTGACTATTGACCGTGTTTTTACTCGTTTTAACTTACATCAATATTTTACACACATAGTATCTGGAGAAGATTTTCCAAAATCGAAACCCCATCCAGCTATATTTCAACATGCGGCCAGTTTATCTAAAGCGCCCAAAGAAAATTGTATTGTTATAGAAGATAGTGCCAACGGAATTCAAGCGGCTGTTGCTGCCGGTATTTTTTGTGTGGGATACGACAGTTTTCATTCCAAAGATCAAGATTTATCAAAGGCAAATCTGATAGTTCGACATTTTAATGAATTGGATTTTTGTAAAGTTCGCGATTTAAAATAAGCCTATTCAGTATCTTGAAATGTGTGAATTTCAACGATTCTTTTACTATCTTTTTTTACAGCATCTTCTTTACGCATCGACCAAAAGAAATCACTCGAATATTTTCGGACCTCTTCTAAATTTACAATAGGGTACGGGTAATCACGGCCAATTTCAAAAGCATAAAGCATTTGTTCGATTGGAGTTAATTTCCATGGCTCGTGAATAAATTCAGCTGGAATTTGGGCTAATTCGGGCACCCATTTTTTTATAAAAATACCCTCCGGATCGTGTTCATAGGAGTTTTTTACAGGATTGTATACGCGTAATGTGTTGATGCCGGTAACCCCCGCCTGCATTTGAATTTGGGGGTAATGAATGCCAGGTTCAAAATCTAAAAATTGTTGTGCCAAATGCGGACTACAATTTTGCCAAGGTTGAAACAAATGGTGTGTATAAAAGGAAACCACCATAGCACGCATTCTAAAATTTAAATAGCCTGTCGAATTCAAACAACGCATACAAGCATCCACTAATGGTACTCCTGTAGTACCGGTTATCCATGCTTTGTGGTATTTATCATTGACACTTTGGTTTAAATTTCGATATCCCTTATTAATAGCTACAAATTCCATGGTACTTTCCATTTCAAATTTTTGAATAAAATGGGCTTGCCAACGCAATCTTGAGGCGAAATTTGAAATTTGTCGTTTGAATTTTCCTTTTTGGTGTACTTCCCAAGCTTTGGTGTATACTTCTCGAATCGACAGGTTTCCCCAAGCAATATAAGGCGATAATCGACTACAACCTTTTCTAGCTAATTCTGGTTTTGAAATGTGACTGCTGTAATTTTGAACACGTTCTTCAAAAAAGGATTTCATGTAGCGTAACGCTGTTGGAACGCCACCTTTTTGAAAATTGGGATTCGGAATCGTTTTAATAGAAGGTACATCAAAGTGTTGTTCCAACTCTTCAATTTCTATAAACTTAACAAAGCTCCTTGTATTCGGTAGAAAAGGCAAGCAATCTTTGTCCATATAATCATACCAATCTTCTTTCCATGTTTTTCGATTTTTAATGCCACGAATAATGCCATTAGTGATGTATTCATTCCAAATAATTCCTTTGTTTTTCAGTAGTTTAGCGACAGCTAAATCTCTATCAAAAGTCAATCGAATACCCGTTTCTTGATGTGAATAAACCGCTCTGACGGAAATAAGTTTGGATAGCTTTTCAAAAACTGTTACCGCTTCACCTTGAACAATTAAGATTTGTGTGTGATATTTTAAAAGTTCTTTCTGTAAAGCTTCTAACGATTGTTTGATAAAGTCAAAATGCCGCTGACTATAATGATAGTCTTTCTGTAAAGAGGGCTCAAAAATATAGAGTAAAAGTGTTTTTCCTGGAGCTGACAAAGCTTCATGAATTGCTTCATGATCGTGTAAACGTAAATCTCTCTTGAACCAAACTACTTTCATGTACTAGTTTTGGATTGTCTGTTTTGTAAAATTCAATACAACAAATTTAACCTACAGCCTCTTTGTAAACTCTCAAACAACGTTCTCGTGCTTCTTTATGATCTACTATAGGTTGTGGATAGGAAGTAGTTTCCAACTCAGGAATCCATTTTTTGATATATAACAAGTCTTTATCAAACTTCTTGATTTGTTCACTTGGATTGAAAATGCGAAAATAAGGAGCTGCATCGACGCCCGAACCGGCTGCCCATTGCCAATTTCCAACATTGCTGGCCATTTCATAATCTAAGAGTTTTTGAGCGAAATAGGTTTCTCCCCAACGCCAATCAATTAATAAATGTTTGCACAAAAAACTAGCAACTATCATTCGAACACGATTGTGCATGTGTCCGGTTGCATTCAATTCTCGCATACCAGCATCCACAAATGGATAGCCTGTTTTGCCTTGGCACCATTTTTTGAAGAGTTCTTCATTATTATCCCAAATTATTGCATCATATTTGGGTCTAAAACTTGCACTTTTGGTATGGGGAAAATGCCATAAAATTTGCATAAAAAATTCACGCCAAATCAATTCGTTCCAAAAAGTTTCATTTTTTTCTGCAATGGCTTTTGCAATCATTTTACGAATTGAAACCGCACCAAATCTGAGGTAAATTCCCAGATACGAGGTTTTGTTTAAAGCTGGAAAATTCCGTGTGGCTTCGTAATTTTGAATTAAGTTTTCGGAAACATCAAAAGCTGAAACTTTAATTGTTGATTTTTCAAAACCAATATTATCTAATGATAAAAAAGGGTAGGAGTGCTTCGTAATTTTATCCAATTTATCTTCCGATGGATAATGAACTAACTTGATTTTCCTGAAGTTTTCTTTCCATTTTTTTAAATAAGGTGTGTAAACCACATAAGGACTTCCATCGTCTTTTACCACTTCACTTTTTTCAAAAATAACCTGGTCTTTCGAAGTAAAAAAAGAAATGCCTTTCGAAACAAACAACTGATTCATTTCCTTGTCGCGCTTGCGAGCATAGGGTTCGTAATCATGATTAGTGAATACGGCAGTAATTGTATTTTCAGAAAGTAATTTTGTAAATACTTCTGTTGGATTTCCATGAAAAACGGCTAATGACTTTCCGAGTTGATTTAATTTTGACTGAATTTTTTGCAATTGCTCATGAATAAAAGTAACACGAGCATCATCTTTTGGAAGTTGCGATAAGATCAATTCATCAAAAATAAAAATGGGTAGTACTTCATCCGAACCGTTTAAGGCATGAAAAAGTCCAACATTGTCTTCTACTCTTAAATCGCGTCTAAACCAAAATATATTCATTTTTTTATTTGTTTCAAGTTTCAGGTTTGATTTTAAAAATTGACTTTGTGGATGAAATTGTATTATCCGTTAACTAATAACGATGACATACCACCATCTACATGAAAAACTTGTCCCGAAATCCAGCTGCTCTTTTCGTTCAATAAGAAACAAGCCATTTGTGCACTATCTTCTGCTTTTCCGAAGCGTTTTAATGGATGGCGTTCTGCCGATTTTTCTTGTTTTGTTTCGTTGTTTAAGAATTTATCAGCTAATGGTGTATCGGTTAACGATGGCGCAATTACGTTAACTCTTATTTTTGGTGCATATTCAGCCGCTAATGCTTTTGCAAATCCTTCAATGGCCCCTTTTGAAGCCGCAACACTTGTATGAAAGGGCATGCCCATTGCAGCCGCAACACTACTAAACAATACAATACTCGATTGTTCGGAGGCTGTTAAATTGGGTAAAACGGTTTGAATTACTTTGACCAAACTAATGAAATTGATTTGTAAATCGGTTTCAAAGGCTTCTATTTTAAGCCCTTTGAATGGGCGCAAATTAATACTTCCTGGACAATACACCAAACCGTCAATTACAGCCGGTAATTTTGATATATCCAGAGTATCGGTAGCTGCATCAAAAGGTATGTGCGTAACCTGAAGGCCGGATAAGTTTTCATTGCTTCTGGAGGCAATAAAGATATTATTTTCTTGCTGAAGTTCTTTAGCAATAGCGAATCCAATGCCATAGGAACCACCAATTAATAGTATGTTTTTCATAAATTATCCTTTAAATTCACCAAATAGTTCAATTAATTTTTTTCTTCTGTATTCAAATATTTCGTTCAATTTTGGTCGAACAAGAAAAGGATGAACCATTTGTCCAATAATCCCCATTGGAACTTTATAATCGACAATGTCCTCCATCTCTACACCACCCGGAATTTCTTTAATGAAATGTTTGTGGTGCCATAATGCATAGGGCCCAAAACGTTGTTCATCTACAAAATACTGTTTGTCAACAACATGTGTAATTTCTGTTACCCATTTGGTTGGTATGCCCAATACGGGAGTTACAATATACTGAATAATTTGACCAGGGAACATTGGTCTATCAGCGCCGGATAGTATTTTGAACCCCATGTATTCCGGGGTGATTTTTTGTAAGTTTTTAGGGTCTGATAATAAATCCCATGCTTCTTGTAGGGTGATGGGTAGGTTCTGTTTTGTATGCAAACGGTATATTTTCATATATTTTTAATTTGTTGTAAAGATATTAAATTGTTTAATAATTAAAATAAAAGATTAAACAAAATTTAGTATTTAAACAATTATTAACATTTGGTTGCAATACAATTCGTAATTTTGACACACTAAAAACGAAAACCATGAAAAAAATTTGTATGTTATTGGTACTATTGTTTGCCAATTTTTATGTTGAAGCACAAGTAAAAACGCCTCAGGCTAGTCCGTTGGCCAAAATTGATCAAGTAGTTGGGTTGACCAATATTCAAATCGAGTATTCTAGACCTAGCGCAAAAGGAAGAACGGTTTATGGAGACTTAGTTCCATTTGGTAAACATTGGAGAACAGGTGCTAATGCTAACACCACAGTATCGTTTAGTGAAGACGTGAAGATTGCAGGTAAAGATCTAAAAAAAGGTAAATATGCTTTATTCACTACTCCAAAAGCAGACAGTTGGGATGTTATTTTTTATACCGATACCAATAATTGGGGGTTGCCTGAAGAATGGAATGAAACAAAAGTAGCTTTAAAAGTGACGGTTAAGCCAGAAACTACAACAAAATCAGTGGAATCTTTTTCGATATTTTTGAACAACCTTACGAACGATTCAGGTATAATGGAGTTGTCTTGGGAAAGAACTACAGTTGCGATTCCATTTTCAGTTCCTACACAGGAAGCTGCTATGAAAAGTATTGAGAAAACGTTAGCGGGTCCTACAGCGGGTGATTATTTTGCTGCAGCACAGTATTTTTACCAAACCAATAATGATTTAAATAAAGCCTTGTCTTGGGTTACTACGGCAGTTAGTTTAACCGCTAAAAACACAGATGTGCCATATTGGTACCTGCGTTTAAAATCTTTGATTCAAGCAAAATTAGGGGATAAAAAAGGAGCTATAGTTACAGCTAAAGAGTCATTAAATTTAGCAATAAAAGCGGGTAATGGTGATTATGAAAAAATGAACAAAGACAGTATTGCTGAATGGTCAAAATAATTCAGTCATTATTTTATAAAAAAGCGTTTCAAATAGAAACGCTTTTTTTTATGCTTTATCTTGAGTTGTTTTTTGAAGGATTAATGAAATGAGTAAGGTAAGTAGTACACCAATAAGATTTAACCACAAGTAGCCTAGTTTTTCACTTTCATTGGATTCAAAGAAAATGTATTTTAAAAATATCAGGATAACAATAGTTTGGCTAATTATTCCTCCAAAAAATACGGCTTTACCTTTGATGTAAGGTACATAAAAACCAATTAAAAATACGGTTCCGTAGAATATCGAACCAATAATGTTGACCAATTGGATTAAATTTTCAAATAAGGAACTCACGCAGGCAAAACCAATGGCGATTATTCCCCAAAATAAGGTAAAATATTGTGTTGCTACCACATAGTGTTTTTCTGAGTGTGTCGAAACGTTACGTTTGTATAAGTCAATCGCAGTAGTCGCAGCTAGTGAGTTCAATCCGGAAGCACTCGACGACATGGCTGCGCTGATTATTACTGCAAGGAGTAAGCCCAATAATCCTTTGGGAAGATAGTTCATGATAAAATATAAGAATACATAATCTTTATCATTGGTTTCGGCGCCATTGTCTGCTTTTGAGATGAGTTCTTTGGCAGTAGTTCGGAGTTCTTTTTCTTCAAGCGATAATGCAATCATTTTCTTTCGTAACGTAGGATTATCATAGGCATTGTGCTTGAGTTGTTCAATATAGATTTGATTGACTACTTTTTTGTCAATATTGATTTGGTTGAGTTGCTCCTCTAATAGAGCATAGTTCTCTTTTTGATTGGAGTGTGTTACCTTTTCTACATTAATCGGATTGAAATGTAGGGGAGCGTCGTTGAATTGAAAAAAAACGAAAACCAATACACCTGTCAACAGTATGAAAAATTGCATGGGAACTTTCAACAACCCATTCATTATCAAACCCATTTGGCTCTCTTTTATGGATTTACCGGATAAATAACGTCCTACTTGTGATTGATCGGTTCCAAAATAAGATAGCATTAGAAAAAAACCACCAGTTATACCACTCCAAAAGGTATAACGAGTTTCCGGATTATAAGAAAAGTCTAAGATGTCCATTTTTCCATTGGCTCCGGCTATGTGTAATACATTTGAAAAATCAACATCTTCGGGTAAATACCCCAAAATGACAAAAAAGGTAATAAGCATACCGGAAAGGATAACAAACATTTGTTGTTTTTGGGTCACATTTACCGCCTTAGTACCTCCCGAAACAGTATATATAATTACTAATACACCAATAATGATGTTCAAGAAGGTTAAATTCCAGCCCAATAATGCAGATAATATGATGGAAGGAGCATAGATGGTTATTCCGGTTCCTAAACCTCTTTGAATTAAAAAGAGTATTGAAGCCAAAGTTCGTGTTTGTACGTTGAAACGTTGTTCTAAATATTCGTAGGCTGTATAGACTTTAAGTTTGTGGTATATAGGTATAAAAGTATACGCAATCACAATCATGGCTATGGGCAATCCAAAATAAAATTGCACAAACCCCATGCCATCGTGGTAGGCTTGACCTGGCGTAGAAAGAAATGTAATGGCACTCGCTTGTGTTGCCATAACAGAAACCCCAACTGTAAACCAAGGCGTTTCGTTATTGTCTAGTAGATAATCTTTCACTGTGGCGCTTCCTTTGGTTTTTATGGCGCCATATACTACAATAAAAAATAGGGTAGTGGATAATACAATCCAATCTATAATTTCCATACTAGTTGTAAATTTCCATTAGTAAATAGAAAAGCAAAATATAAATTGCATTCAATAGCAGTACAAGACTATAACTTTTTTTCCATTTTGGTTTTTCCATAGTTTATGTTATTACAATAGGAATTAATTATTATAAGGCAATTAGGTTAGCCATTAATCGATAAGCGCCGCTAACGCCCTCTGGAAGTTCTCTAAAGAAACTTAAACCCGTATACACATAATTGCCTTTTCCATATTTGGCAATTAATAAGCCACCTTGTTTTTGATCTTCTCCTTCATCGCTAGAAGCTATAATTGGAGTAAATTCTTTACCCCATTGATTAGGGTAATACAAACCTTGTTCTTGTACCCAGCCAGTGAAATCTAATTGACTTATTGTGTTAGGGTAGTTCAGTACACTGTGATGTGGTGCTAGAAAGGTTACAGCTGCATTTTCGTTGGTTATACGATCATCTGATATTTTTAGATTGTAAGGTGCTATTTCTTTAGTAATTAAATTATTAAAAGTGTTATATTGAACTATTACATTACCTCCATTTTTTACGTACTCAAATAAAATTTTATTTTTGTATTTCAATTCGTCAACAACATTAAACGCTCTAATTCCCAAAATAATAGCGTCAAAATTTTCAATTTTTTCTTGGGTAATGGTGTTGGGTTCAAGCAATGTAACGTGATAACCAATCTGCGATAAATGATTCGGAATTTCATCTCCAGCACCCATAATATATCCGATATTTTTTCCTTTAATTTTTAGATCTAAAGTAACCGCTTTTGCAGTAGAGGGCACTACAATTGTTTGTTTAGGGATGTGTGGGTAGTGCAGGCTTATTAATTTACGATCCAATAGCTGCCCTTCTACTGTCACAAGTGCACTCAAAGTTGTTGTAGCACTATTTTTAGAAGGTTGAACGGTAAAAGTTACACTTTTAGTTTCATTTTTTGATGCAATCTCAATCGGTATTTCTTTGGGTTCAACCTTCCAATCGATTGGATAACATAGGCTAACTACTCCTTTGACGTTTGCTTTGTGTGCAGTAACTGTTACCGTTACGGTTTTAGGCTGCGTTCCATTAAAAAGTAATATTTCAGGAGTAATGGCAGTTGTTGCTTCAGGAAGTAATGTAAACGGAACATAGGTCTCTCCATCATCGGGCGTATTGAATTTATAACAAATGTTTTTTACAAACTCTAGGGTATAGCCTTCTATTTCGACTGTAAAAACTACTGGAAAAGCTGTAGTAATTTCTGGAAGTATGCGCAATGCTGGATTACTAATATGATACATTCCTACTGTTTTGGCTTCTTTTAACCAAAATAGGTTGGAGTAATCTGCATCCGGATTGCATCTGATGTTTTTTAATGATAAACTAATTTTAGTATTGTTCTTGAGTTCAATATTTTTTGGCTCTGTTGGAAGTTCTAATACTTTTATCGAGACCAATTTTGCTTTGGATGTGCTTCGATTAATGATTTCTACAGTGAGATTGAAATCGTCTGATGGTGTTGTCGATTCGGTATCGGCAACAGCTTCCATGAATAAACCACTACACGCTTCAATAATTTTTACTATTTGTTTGCTTTTGATGGTTTTCCAATGAATATCATCCAATTGTTCGATCAATTGATAGGCTTTTATAAGATTTGGAAGATGTACTGATGGGTTGTTGAAGTTGAAGTTTTTTTCCACATCGTTCAAAATAGCTCCAATGGCTTGCCCTCCCGGTACTCGACTCCATGTTGTATTAATCCCTTCAAACAGGTTGCCCGACTTTGGTATATCTCCTTTCAAAAGGTCTAAATATTCAATTTCGTCACCACGGCTTCCGAGTGTACCAAATCCTTGGCATTTGTGTTGGCTTCGACTCAAGGCAGCAATTTCGTTATTACTTTTACCTTTTAGTGGATAAAATACATTGGCATTTATAGCTAATAAATTTGATTTATCGGCAGCTTCAAAAGCTTCTTGACTTCCGTAAAACCACCAAGACGTATTAAAAAAAACACGTTTTGGTGGATTAGTAAGGGTTTGAAGAGCTTCTAAACTCAACTGAGCCGATGCTGTATGATGCCCGTGAGTAGTTCCTGGTGTATTGTGAGCAAAACGATGTATAATGATATCGGGTTGGAAGTTGGTAAAGACCTGAATAACGTCTTCGAGTACTTCTTGCTTGTTCCAAATAGCAAAGGTTTCATTGGGTTCCTTCGAAAAACCGAAATCATTAGCACGCGTAAAAAACTGTTCACCTCCATCAATTCTTCGGGCTGCTAACAATTCTTGTGTACGTATAGCTCCTAATTTTTCACGTAATTCGGTTCCAATTAAGTTCTGCCCTCCATCACCACGCGTTAATGATAAATAAGCAGTTTGTGCGTGATAATGATTTGAAAAATATGTAATTAATTTTGTATTTTCATCATCGGGGTGAGCAGCTACATACAATACTTTTCCCAAAA
Organism: Flavobacterium sp.; assembly: GCA_031973615.1. Classification (GTDB taxonomy): domain Bacteria; phylum Bacteroidota; class Bacteroidia; order Flavobacteriales; family Flavobacteriaceae; genus Flavobacterium. The sequence goes on from DALYCS010000022.1 coordinate 10,838, forward strand.
AATTTAGCTTTTGAACTTGTTCGTAGATTTCTACGGCATTCATTTTTTGCGGTGCCTGAGACCATAAAGAACTTGATAGTATTAACAGTAGGAGTAGCGTGTGTTTTTTCATAGTGTAGTGATGAGATCAATCAAAAAATTCTTTTTCTTCCGTAATTCTATATAGTACCGAAATTCCTTTTTGCATTAATAAATTGTTTGGATAGGTAACCATTTCGCCATCACTCGATTGTAAAATAATGTAAAAAGCTTTCACATCCAAGATTTCTCCTTCAATTGGAAAATCTTTGTCGTGTATTTTGATTTTGTCACCGATTTTAAAAGGATAGGAAAAGAAGATAATAATTCCCGCAGAAATATTACTCAATATCGACCATTGCGCAAAAGAGGCAACCCCAACCACAGCAAACATAGAAGATGTAATCAGTAATATTTGATCCTTTTTAACTCCCCAAATAATAATGATCGAAATGAAAGCCAAAATGTTGATGAGTAAATGGATGTATTTTATTACCAGGTTGGTTCGGTGTTCTAGTATCGAATTTATTTTGGCATATTTTCGTACCAGTTTAGTACTACTAATTCTTAAAATAAAATAGATTATTAGGACAATTAATGTTCCTATCTCTTCATGTAAATAGGGATTTTCAACGAGTTTAAACATAGGTAATTATTTTTTTAAATAATAATTCGGTGGGCAATCCTACCACGTTGGTATAGGATCCTTCAATTTTTGAAATACCAATCAATCCAATCCAATCTTGAATTCCATAACTTCCAGCTTTATCAAAAGGTTCATATTTTTCTAAGTAATAATGAATGGCTTCATCGGTTAATGCAGTGAAGGTGACTTTGGTGATGCAATGGAATATTTCTGTTTTTGCTATCGATTTTAAACATACTGAAGTAATTACTTCGTGGGTTTGATTGGATAATTTTTGAAGCATTGCTACTGCGTCAGTTCTATCTTTTGGTTTACCTAAAGCCTTACCGTTTAACCAAACAATGGTGTCAGAAGTTACCAAAATATCATTTTCTTGCAATGTACCTTCAAAGGCTTTGGCTTTTAATGCTGCTAGGTAATTCGTTATTTCTTCAGCTTTCAAATCGTTTGGATACACCTCTTCAATTTCTTTTAGTTGGATTGAAAAGGGGATGTCCATTTCTTTAAAAAATTGTTGTCTTCTGGGTGATCCAGAAGCCAAAATGATGTTTTTATGTTGTAAAAGCGATTTAAGCATGTTTTAAGTTGTAAACAATTACGGCAATTGATAGTATGCTGAAGCACATCACAAAATACAGTGTGCGTTCTAAAATTTTATATTCTTGTATGGTGTTGCTGCTAATTAATTTTAATCCAAAAAACAAAAGTGGCCCAACCAATGTGAGCAAAGTATAATACAATACTAGAGTCAATTCAAATAAATGCACCTTACAGTAATAAATTAGTATGGCTATAAGTACCACCGTACAAATGCCAATCATTATTTTTGTTTTAGTAACTCCAATGCGTGTGGCTATAGTTGAAGTGCCTACTATTTCGTTGTTCTGTTTGTTTTTCAGCGAATTAAATAACTCGAATATGAATACGAGTAAAAATCCAAAAATTGCATAATCAACAAGAATGCCAAAAGCTTCTCCCATACGGGTTTTATTGTAGGCATCAGTTGCTGGAAATATATCAAACAAGGCAATTACGATTATACTTATAGCGATTAAAAGTGCCGAAATAATAGAGCCTAACAATGGAATACGGTCTAAGTTGGTAGCTTTAACGTAGCGTAGCGTTGCTACCAAAACAAATAAGGAGGCAAAAGTAGGCTTATAAATCACATTGGCGAGATAAAAGCCAAGACCCACTCCTGCAATTGTTAATCCGATATACCAATTATAAGCTGCCGTTTCGGTAATGGTATGCCCAACAATTCTTTTTTGAGGATGAATGATAGCATCGTCCTCTTGATTGACAATGTGTTGCATTACGGCACCACCTGCAGCAATACAAACAGTCGATGCAACTAATAACAAATAATTCCAATCGGTTAATGCTAAATCTACAAAAGATTGCGTTAAAAAAAAATAACGTATTACCAATTGCATACAAGCAAGTAGTATTAGATTTTGATAGTGAAAAAGTTGTGCGTATTTCATAGACTGTCAATCCTTCGATAATTAATCAAACTTTGCATCAAAATGTTCCATCCATTTTCCTTGAACTTTCATTACTTGTTCAATAACATCTCTTACCGCCCCTTTTCCACCTTCAACATGGGAAATATATTTTGAAATCCCTTTGATTTCCGGAACAGCATTTTGAGGGCAAGTGGGTAATCCAACCAATTGCATCACATGATAATCAGGGATATCATCTCCCATGTATAAAACGTTTTCAGGTTGAATAGAGTAAATGTCAGTGAATTCTTTAAAGGTTTCAACTTTATTGGGTACGCCCAAATAAATATCTGTAATACCAAGATTGCGCAAACGCACGCGAACTCCTTCATTACTTCCGCCAGAAATGATGCAAACCGTATATCCATTTTCTAGTGCCGCTTTCATGGCATAGCCATCTCTAATGTTCATATTTCGTAACATTTCACCGGTAGGTGTTACGTGTATGCTTCCATCGGTAAGTACACCATCTACATCAAAAATGAAGGTGGTGATTTGATTCATGATTTCTTTATAACTTTTTGACATGTTGTATCGATTGTGTAAGTAATAGGTATAGTTTTTTATATTCAGGATTTTCTAAAAAATCCAACTGTTTTTCAATGGTTTTGGTGTCGTTTCGTAAAGCAGGACCCGTTTGGGCTTCTTTTGGCGAAAGTAATAAAATTTTATGCGCTGTTTCCTGAATTAACGGATGCAACACTTCAAACGGAACGTTATTTTCTCGGCAAATTTCATCTCCAATTTGGTACAAATGATTCGCAAAATTACATACAAAAACAGCAGCTACGTGTAAACTTTTGCGTTGAACTGAATTGATTCGAATAGTTTTTTCTGAGATGCGATTTCCTAATTTTTCCAAAAGCAGGTAATCAGTTTCATTTTCTGCTTCCACGCAAATAGGAATAGGAGAGAAGTCGATTTCTTTTCCTTTGGTAAACGTTTGAAGTGGGTAAAATACTCCTTTTCTGTTTTTATCATTCAAAATCGAAAATTCCGAGGAACCCGAAGTATGAACTACCAAACGATTTTCAAAGGGTAACTGCGCTGCAACTTCTGCAATAGCATTATCTGAAACAGAAATAATGTATACATCAGCTTCGGTAATTTTTTGATAATCAGCGGTAATTTTTGTTTCGGGGAGTAAATGCGATAAGTGACTTGATGTACGAGCAAATGCTTGTATCAAATCTACATTTTTAGCGTGTAACAATACTTGAATTAAGTGTTGTGCTACATTTCCCGAACCTATTACTACAACTTTAATCATGTGGCTAAAATAGTGAATTTTAGGGAAAAATAGAATTAAAAACTCCCAATTCATTTGAATCGGGAGTTTTTAATTTGTTTAATATCTGTTAGGTTAAAAAAACCAAATACATTTTTAATTATCTCAAGCTCGCACCTAACTGACTTTCAAAATTACTTTGCAATTTCCCCATAATTTTATCAATTTGCGAATCGGTAAGTGTTTTTGTATCGTCTTGTAAAATGAAACTAACAGCATACGATTTTTTTCCTTCTGGTAAATTTTTACCTTGGTATACATCAAATAAATCTACTTGTTTCAATAAACTTTTTTCAGTTTGCTTGGCAAGGTTAAAAATTTGCTCAAATTGAATATGATCGTCTACTAACAAAGCAAAGTCACGACGAACTTCCGGATATTTCGGAATATCGTTATATTTAATTTTATTTGAAATATATTTTTGAAGTTTTCCCCAATTGAAATCAGCAAAAACCACTTCTTGTTTGATGTCAAAATGTTTTAATACATTTTTTTTGATCGCACCAAATTCGACAATGATTTCTTTACCAATGGCTAAGGCTAATCCTTCTGCATAAACATCGTTACTGAACGGTAAGGAAATAACTTTTTGGTCCAAACCTAATCGACTCAAGATAGCCATTACATACCCTTTCAATAAAAAGAAATCTGATTTTACTTGGCCTTTTATCCAGCTCTCAGCGGTTCTATTTCCAGTAAGTGTAAGTGTAAGATGTTTTTCTTCTACATAACCTTCGGTTGTATTGTGATATGTTTTTCCAAATTCATACAATTTCAAATCACTTCTTCTTCGGTTGTTGTTAAAAGCAACAGCTTCGAGTGCCGAGAACAATAAGGATTGGCGCATTGCAGATAAGTCGCTACTTAATGGATTTAACATCATAACATTTTGCTCCGCTTCTAATTGATTGGATAATCCAATGTAATCGGGAGTAGTTAATGAATTGGCCATCATTTCATTAAAGCCTAAACCACACAATTGATTGGCAATTGTGTTTTGAACATGAAATTCAGCTGTTCGTGGTGAGTTAGAAACCGTAGCATTTAATTTACCTGGAATTTTGACATTGTTATATCCGTAAACTCTCAAAATTTCTTCAATGACATCAATTTCTCTTGTAACATCTACACGATAGGATGGAATTATTAAACCCAATCCAGCGTCAGAAATCGAATTGACTTTAATGTCAAGTGACGCTAATATTTTTTTTATAGTTTCGGGTTTTATTTCTTCCCCAATAATTCGATTTACTTTTTTAAAATGGATGAAAACGCTAAAATCTTCAATGCGTTTAGGATATAAATCTACAATGTCTGAAGTGATTTCACCACCGGCAACTTCTTGAATCAATAGCGCTGCTCTTTTTAGAGCATATTCGGTTATTGTAGGATCAATACCGCGTTCAAAACGGAAAGAAGCATCCGTGCTTAATGTATGTCTTTTAGCTGTTTTACGAACAGATACCGGATTGAAATATGCACTTTCTAAGAAAATAGTTGTGGTTTCATTGGTTAC
>DALYCS010000023.1:0-2660 GCA_031973615.1 Flavobacterium sp.
CGCAGGATTCATAACCCTGAGGTCACGGGTTCAACTCCCGTCTTCGCTACAGACACAAACCCTTAACTATTAATAGTTAAGGGTTTTTTAATTTTAATTTTTCTAAGTTCTTCTTAAAGAAAGAATTATCTTCTACCTTTGCTAAATGAATACCATTTTACTTTCCTCGCCTTTACAAGGATTTACCGACTTTAGATTTCGTAATGCTTTCCAACATTTTTTTGGCGGCATAGATACGTTTTATTCACCGTATATCAAATTGAATGGTAAATTAGTGATCAAAGGTTCATATGAACGAGATATACTCCCCGAAAACAATTCCACTTTAGAGGTAATTCCTCAGATTATTACCAATGATGCCGAAGAATTTTTGTTTGTTGCAAACTACGTGCAACAATTGGGATATAAAGAACTAAATTGGAATTTAGGATGTCCTTATCCTATGGTTGCAAAGTGTGGCATGGGTTCTGGATTAATTAGCAACACGGCGCAAATAGAGCATATTTTAAAGCGCGTTCATTCTGAAACCGACATCATTGTTTCTATGAAAATGCGAATGGGCTATGAAAATGCAAGCGAAATTTTGGATGTTTTCCCCATTTTAGAGCAATATCCTATTAAAAATATTGCCATTCATGCACGCATTGGCAAACAACTGTATAAAGGAGGCGTCGATTTAGATTCGTTTCAAAAATGTTTGGATACTTCCAAACAGAAAATTTATTATAATGGCGATATTACTTCAGTTGAAAAATTTAGAATGATGCAAGAACGCTTTCCTTCGATTGACCACTGGATGATCGGACGGGGATTGATTGCCGATCCGTTTTTACCGGCTATGATAAAAAACAACACTACAGATTATCCCAAAAATAGATTGGAAATTTTTGAAGCTTTCCACGAAACAATTTACCGTGATTACGATGCTTATTTGTCTGGCCCAACACCCATTCGCATGAAAATGCTAGGTTTTTGGGAATATTTTTCGGAATCATTTTCTAACCCACAGAAAACGTTCAAAAAAATTAAAAAAGCAGGAAACAGTAAAAATTATGAAGCGGCGGTGAAGGAGATTTTTAAAAACGGATAAATCTATATTTTAAATCGATTACCTAATTTTTTCCCAATCAAATAAGCAATTCCAATTCCTAAAATTATTATCCAAAGATTTGTGAAAATATAAAACGTATAAGCAATTGGATGTTGAATCGAATTGTAGCAGTACGTTTCAAGTAAAAAACAAAATTCAGTAGATTGTGATGTAAATTGGGATAAAACAAAACTAACTAAAAGAGAGATTCCAATAGCCAAAATAACGTAAAGCAAATTTTTATTCATCGGTTTTTTGCCAGTAGGTTGAAACACATTGCGCTCGGCTTCTGATCGCTTATTGTTTTGCAAAGACCAAATTATTTTTTTTGCTTCGTCATCAACATTCATAATATTAGTGTGATTGAATTGTTATTGTTTAGCAAAATTGGAACTTAATTTAGGAAAGCAGTGTAACTAATGTTGCCAAATCTACCTTTTGTTGTTCCCCGGTTTGTAGGTTTTTTAATCCATATTCCATACGCTCCATTTCGGAAGCTCCAACAAGAACTGCAAAAGGAATTCCTCTTCGGTCGGCATGTTTGAATTGTTTGTCAATTTTTGCTGCATCGGGATACAACTCCACCTTAATGCCTTTTTGACGAAGTGCAGCTATAGCTTGCATAGCATATAAAGCCTCACGGTCGCCAAAGTTTAAAAACAAGGCTTTGGATGTTGCTAAAACAGTCTCAGGAAACAAGCCAACTTCTTCCATTACTAAGGCAATTCGATCCAATCCGAAAGAAATTCCTACACCCGACATGTTTTTTAATCCAAAAATTCCTGTCAAATCATCATATCGGCCACCGCCGCCAATTGAACCCATAGCTATTCCTTGGGGAGCTGCCACTTCAAAAATAGCACCCGTATAATAATTCAATCCTCTGGCCAAAGTAACATCTAAATCTAAAAATGCGGTTTGCAAACCTAAAGTCGTCACGTGATCACAAATGAACTGCAATTCAGCCACTCCCTTTTTTCCTTCTTCCGAATTGGCCAATAAAAGTGCTAATTTTTCTATTTTTTCATTGATGGTTCCCGTAAAACAAAACAAGGGTTGTACTTTATCGATAGCAGTTGATGAAATGCCTTTTTCTAACATTTCTTTCTTCACACCATCTTCTCCAATTTTGTCTAATTTATCAAGAGCTACTGTAAAATCTATCAATTTATCAGAAGCTCCAATAACCTCAGCTATACCCGATAAAATTTTACGATTATTGATTTTAATGGTCACACCTCCTAATCCTAACTTACTAAAAACAGCATCATACAACTGCACCAACTCTACTTCTTGCCACAATGAATTCGAACCAACAACATCCGCATCACACTGATAAAATTCTCTAAAACGTCCTTTTTGAGGGCGATCGGCACGCCAAACCGGTTGGATTTGGTAACGCTTGAAGGGAAATTCAATTTCGTTTTGATGCTGCACTACATAACGCGCAAAAGGAACTGTTAAATCATAACGAAGCGCTTTCTCCGAAATTTTCCCAGTTAATTGTTTATAGTTTATGTTTTGAAGTTCTTCCTGAAGCACAAAACCAAGGAGTAGGAACACGCCTCAC
>DALYCS010000023.1:2670-15173 GCA_031973615.1 Flavobacterium sp.
GTTATTTAAAATCTTAAAAATCAGCTTGTCACCTTCTTCCCCATATTTACCCATCAAAGTCTCCGAATTTTCAAACGAAGGAGTTTCAATTGGTTGAAAGCCAAATTTTTCAAAATTGGTTTTTATCGTATTGAAAATATAATTGCGTTTCGCTACTTCAGCAGGCGAAAAGTCACGGGTTCCTTTGGGTATACTTGGTTTCTGTGCCATTTTACTAATGTGTCAATTTGAAAATGTGTTTCTAAGACAAATCTATTTCTAATGTTGTGCAAATATCGGATATATAACTGACTTCAAAAAATAATAAGACGAATTACTAATCACTTTTTACTAATTACTATTTTATTGTAACAAAAAAAACATTTTGTAGTCCTATAAGCATGATCGGATTATTCAAAGAAAATACAAAAATAGCACTTGACTCGATTAAAAGTCAGGCCCTGCGTACTTCGTTAACGGTATTAATTATTGCTATCGGAATTTGGGCGTTAGTAGGTGTTTTAACACTTGTAACAGCTTTAGAAAATTCATTGTTAAATAATTTTGCTTCTATGGGAGCAAATACATTTTCTATAAGCCAGTACGACTTTTCTTCCGAAATCAATCAAAATGATACAGAACAGCGCGTAAATCCTATCATTAGCTACCCGCAAGCAAAAGCATTTCAAGACAAATACAATTTTCCGTTTACCACCACTTCATTATCATTTACGGCAGGTTCAGCCATTGAAGTAAAATACCAAGACAAAAAAACCGATCCAGAAATTTCTGTAGTTGGTATTGATGAAAATTTTTGCTCCAATAAAGGTTTAGAAGTTGTCAAAGGAAGAAATATGAATTCTTTTGATGTAGCGAACAACAACTACGTTTGTATTTTAGGATCCGATTTTGAAAAAGGGCTATTTGCGAACTTGAATCCTATCGATAAAGTAATTTCGATTCGTGGAGCAAAATTTAAAGTAATTGGCGTTTTGAAAGAAAAAGGGTCCACTTTTGGCAACAGTCAAGATTTACGCGTTTTAATACCTACTCAAGTGGCACGATCACTATTCTCTGCTCCTAATATCAATTACGACTTGGACGTTATGGTAAACAACGAAGCTTTATTGAATGAAGCGGTGGATGATGCAATCATTACCATGCGAAGAGTTCGAAAACTGAGTCCAGTAGAAAAAGATAATTTTGGTATTGAACGTAGCGATGATTTACGTCGAACATTGATGGAAGAAGTAGCTTTTTTAAGTGTTATTGCATGGGTAATTGGCTTACTAACTGTTTTTGGTTCTACTATTGCTTTGACCAATATTATGTTAGTTTCTGTTACCGAAAGAACACGAGAAATTGGGGTACGAAAATCATTAGGTGCAAAACGTTCAACAATTGGTTGGCAATTTTTAACCGAAACGTTTGTCATTAGTCAACTAGGTGGATTACTAGGTTTAATCTTAGGAATTGGAACAGGTTATTTGATTTCTTCATTGCTAAAATTTGAATTTAGCACACCTTGGCTAGCTATAATTGCAACAATTGTAACCACGATAGTAGTAACTATAATTTCTGGATTGGTACCGGCCTTAAAAGCCGCTAAATTAGACCCTGTGGAAGCGTTGCGTTATGAGTAGGTAGTCAAAATTACTTTTACTTTTCACATTTTATCATTCGATCATTACCATACATATCTTTGTTCAATTCGATATTTTTAAACCCTAAATTTTTAAGCAATTCAACCGTTTCGTTACCTAAATATTGATTGATCTCAAAAAACAATAATCCATTGGGCGTTAAGTTTTTCAAGGCTAATTGGGCAATCTTTCTATAAAAAAGTAAGGCATCTGTATCCTCAACAAATAAAGCCAAATGCGGTTCGTAATCCAACACATTTTTCTTGATTTCTTGTTTTTCTAAATTACGAACATAGGGCGGATTAGAAACAATGATGTCAAAATTAGTTGGGAGCTGGGAGTTGGAAGTTTGAAGTTGGGATAAATCCTGTACTTCTAAAATGTTGGCTTGAATAAAATTGATTTCAACCTTGTTTAACTCCGCGTTTCTTTTAGCCACTTCTAAAGCGTGTTCCGAAACATCAATAGCTGAGACATTGGCATGCAGTATATTTGTTTTTAACGAAATCGGAATACATCCAGTTCCTGTTCCAATATCCAAAATGGTAAAGGGTGATGGGTGTTTGGTGATGGGTGAATTCAAAATCCATTCCACCAATTCTTCCGTTTCAGGCCTTGGAATTAGCGTATTTTCATTGACTTGAAAACGTAATCCATAAAACCAAGTTTCACCAGTGATATACTGAATGGGTTTTTCTTGTTGCAAATCTGATACTATGGCATTCCACTTTTGAATTTCTGAATCGGATAGCTCAAAATCGGGTTGCAAAGCCACATCTACTCGCTTCAAATGATGCAAATATTCGGTTAAGATGAAAAAGAAACTTTCGATTTCTTGTTCCTCGTGAATATGCTGTAACGAATTGAAAAAAAGTCCTTTATAGTATTTTAACAGCATCGTTTATTCTATATTTTTGGTCATCCACACCTCACAACTATTGTGACCGGTATTTCCCATTGGACCATCAATAGGCTCAAAACCCATTCGTTTGTATAATTTTTGAGCGGTGGTCATAAATGATAGCGTTTCTAAATAACAGATTTCAAATCCTTGAGTTTTGGCAAACTCCAAACATTTTTTGATGATTTTTTCTGCATAACCAAACCCTCTTATTTCTGGAGCGAAATACATTTTTTGTAATTCACATACCGAAACCTCTGCATTCTCTAAGGGCGCAATACCACAACCACCAACAACTTTTCCTTCAAGCTCCACCACATAATACACCGATCGTGGCGCTTGATAGACTTCGTATAACGTATCTAATATAGGGTCAGCATAAGCTGTTCCTACTTTTGGCGCGTCTAATTCGTGAAAGATAGTACGTATTACCTTAGCAATCGATTCGTTGTCTTTTTGCTGGATTTCTCTAATAAGCATAGCAATTGAATTGGCGGTAAAATTAAACAAATTAACGCTCACATGTTTAATTTTTTAATGGTAAAAATAGTACTTTTGTAGTATGACGACCCACGAAAGATACATGAAGCGCTGTATTGAATTGGCCAAAAACGGCTTAGGCACCACCTACCCTAATCCAATGGTAGGAAGTGTAATTGTACACAATGGGAAAATCATTGGCGAAGGTTGGCACAAAAAAGCAGGAGAACCTCATGCAGAAGTCCATGCTATCCAATCGGTAAAAGACAAATCACTGTTAAAAGATGCTACGATTTATGTGAGTTTGGAACCGTGTAGTCATTTTGGAAAAACACCACCTTGTTGTGATTTAATCATAACGAATGAAATACCAAATGTGATTATTGGCACCCTCGATCCCTTTGCAAAAGTAGCAGGAACCGGCCTTAAAAAATTAATTGAAAGCGGCAAAAATGTAACCGTTGGGATTTTAGAAGACGAATGTAATGAACTCAACAAGCGATTTTTCACATTTCATCAAAAGAAAAGACCTTATATTATATTGAAATGGGCAGAAACCGCTGATGGCTTTATGGCTCCGATTTCGAAAGCAGCACAAAGCCCCGTTTGGATTTCAAATTCCTATTCGCGACAAGTAACACACAAATGGCGAACCGAAGAACAAGCAATACTAGTGGGAACCCAAACGGTTTTAGATGATAATCCCAGTTTAACAGCAAGAACCTATAGCGGAACAAATCCCATTCGTGTTGTTTTAGATAAAACTGGGAAAATTGGAGCACATTATGCCATAAAAGACCAATCGAATCCAACTATCATATTGACCGAAAGCAAAAAATTTGCTTCAACTGAAAATTGTATCTATGAAAATGTTATCTTTGATAAAAGCCTAGCACATTCCATTGCGACTATTTTATACCGCCATGACATTCAGTCGGTTATCATAGAAGGAGGTGCAAAAACCATTCAATCGTTTATAGATGTTAATTTATGGGACGAGGCCATGGTTTTTACTGGACAAATAAAATTTCAAGACGGAACTCTAGCCCCAAAGTTCACTGGAAATCCCATCCAACGTTTTGACATCATGGATGACCAACTTAATATTTTCAGAAATTATGATTGATGCAATTATTTTTGATTTTGGCGATGTTTTCATTAATTTAGACAAACAAAAAATCGATTCCGAATTTAGAAAATTAGGATTAACAGCATGGCATGCCGATCTGGATGCACTAAACAAAGAATACGAATTGGGCAAAATTGACGAATTAACGTTCATGCAGGGGTTTCAAAAGCATATTCCCCATGCCGATTTGATCAGTATTCGCAGTGCCTGGAATTCCATTTTGGCTGATTTTCCATTATATCGCCTCGAATTTCTTCAAATGATTGCTTCAAAATACCGTTTGTTTTTATTGAGCAATACCGATCACACGCATATCGAAAAATTTGAACACAATGAAGGACTAACCTTTGCTCGAGATTTTTATAGCTGCTTTGAAAAAGTATATTTTTCGTACGAAATCCAGATGCGTAAACCAGAAGAAGACGCATTTAAATTTGTATTAAACAATCACAATTTGAATCCAAAAAAAACGCTATTTGTAGATGACAAAACCGAAAATACAGCTGTGGCTGAAAAACTAGGCTTGATCGTTTGGAATTTAGAGGTTGGAAAAGAAGATGTTGTCGATTTATTCTCAAAAAAATTCAGCTTTTAATTGGACACCTCAATAAACGATACCTACAAAACTATAGAACAAGCAAGCACAGAAATTTTGTTCAAAGAAAAGAACAGTAAATTTTATGGTTATGCTTTTCCTGTAATTTCGGAAGAAGAAGTCAAAGCACATCTAGAGCGTTTGAAAAAAGAACATTTTTCTGCTCGGCATTGGTGTTATGCCTATCAAATCGGAACAGAAAAAATACAGTACCGTGCCAACGATGATGGCGAACCAAACAATAGTGCTGGAATGCCAATTTACGGACAAATACAGTCGTATGAAGTTACCAATATATTGGTGGTGGTGGTTCGCTATTTTGGGGGCGTAAAATTAGGAGTGGGGGGATTAATTTCAGCCTACAAAACAGCCGCACAAATGGCACTTGAAGTTGCTGAAATCGTTGAAAAAACCATTGATAAACACTTTACTCTTGCTTTTAGCTACGCACACATGAATAAAGTAATGCGTATAATTAAAGAGAAAAATCTCACCATAGTATCCCAAAAAATGGAACTCGATTGTGAAATTGTGGTAGCCACTCGAAAAAAAAATGTCCCAATTATTTGGGACACTTTTGAAAATTTATACGAAGTGCAACTTCATGAAGTGGATTAATTTATAACGCTTTTATTTTTTCTGAAACATAATCTGGAGGTAAAATTGGACGACCCGTTTTCATATCGACAAAGACCAACATAGAGTATCCCGTTGTTAATAACTCACTATTTTCATTGTAGATCTCATAATCAAATTCAATTTTAACCGAAGTCTGACTTTTTAAAATAGTTTTCACAGTTAACAAATCATCGTAACGTGCTGGTTTTTTATAATTCATTGACAAAGACACAACTGGCAACATAACTCCGTTTTCTTCCATCCATTTATAAGAAACACCCATATTGCGCAACCATTCTACTCGTCCCATTTCAAAATATTGTGCATAATTGCCGTGATAAACCACTCCCATTTGATCGGTTTCTGCATACCGCACACGAACTTGAAATTGATATTCTTTCATCGTAAGTTATTTTTTTTTAATTTTACCTCTATTGGGTTGTTGACTTACAAATTTTTTTTTTAAAAATCAATAGAAAAAAAATTTTTTTTAAAGAAAATTGTTCACATATTTGCTATCCCAAATATTGAGCAAAAAATCCCTATCATTTTTGTAAGATAACCTGTACAAAATTAAGAATAACAATTCAATAATTAATCGAATTTATGACAAAAACTGCGCAATCGGTATGGAATAACTGTCTTAGTTTCATAAAAGACAACATTCAGGATCAAGCCTATAAAACTTGGTTCGAGCCAATTCAGTCAGTTGAGTTAAACGATAACGCATTGTCGATTCAAGTACCTAGTAAATTTTTCTACGAATGGCTAGAAGAGCACTATGTAAAATTATTGAAAGTTGCCCTTACTAAAGAATTAGGCCCAAGTGCTAAGTTATTGTACAAAATTAAAATGGAAAATACGTACGGAAACAAACTTCCGTTTACAGAGCAAATTCCGAGTTACAATAGAACAGCCGTAAAGCCACAAGAAGTTGACGTTCCTATTGTAAATAAAAATCCTGAATTGAAAAATCCGTTTATCATTCCAGGCATTCGCAATTTAAAAATAGAATCACAATTAAACGCCAATTACAGCTTCGATAATTTCTTAGAAGGTGATTCCAATCGATTAGCAAGAAGTGCAGGTATGGCAGTTGCCAACAAACCAGGAGGCACATCATTCAATCCCCTTTTGATTTTTGGTGGCGTTGGTTTGGGTAAAACCCACTTAGCTCATGCTATTGGAGTTGAAATTAAAGATAAATATCCTGAAAAAACCGTGCTGTATATTTCGGCTGAAATTTTCACGCAGCAATATATTGATTCGGTGAAGAAAAATACTCGTAACGATTTTATTCACTTCTATCAACTCATTGATGTGTTGATTATTGACGATGTACAATTTTTATCGGGTAAATCGGGAACACAAGATGTATTCTTCCATATTTTCAACCACTTACATCAAAACGGAAAACAGGTAATTCTTACCTCAGACAAAGCACCGGTTGACATGCAAGATATAGAGCAACGCTTATTATCGCGCTTCAAATGGGGACTATCTGCAGAATTACACCAACCCGATTATGAAACACGTATTTCGATTCTCAAAAATATTTTATTTAGAGACGGTGTTGAAATACCGGATGAAATTATAGAATACGTAGCAAAAAACATCAAATCAAACGTTCGTGAACTTGAAGGCGCCATCATTTCATTGATAGCTCAATCTTCTTTCAACAAACGCGAAGTAACAATTGATCTAGCGAAACAAGTTGTAGAAAAATTTGTTAAAAACGTAAAACGCGAAATTTCTATCGATTACATACAAAAAACAGTTTCCGATTACTTCCAATTGGATTTAGAAACTTTGCAATCTAAAACTAGAAAACGTCACGTTGTACAGGCCCGTCAATTAGCGATGTTTTTTGCAAAAAAATTCACCAAAGCATCTTTGGCAAATATTGGTTCGCAAATTGGTGACCGTGATCACGCAACAGTATTACACGCTTGCAAAACTGTAGACAACTTAGTCGCTACAGACAAACAATTCAAAAAATTCGTTGAAGACATCAACAAGAAATTATCGCTATAAATGCCGATGAACATCTTGATGGTTTGTTTGGGTAATATTTGCAGATCTCCTCTTGCAGAAGGTATTTTACGCACAAAACTCACTACCGATTTTTTTGTTGACTCAGCAGGAACAGGTGGCTGGCACGTAGGACAATCACCAGATGAACGTTCGATTGCAACTGCGAGAAATTACGGCATAGACATCAGTAATCAAAAAGCAAGAAAATTTACAGTGTCTGATTTTGACACATTTGACCATATCTTTGTAATGGATCAATCAAATTATAAAGATGTTCTTAATTTAGCCCCAGACGACGTTGCAAAATCTAAAGTTGCACTCATTTTAGGCCCTTCAAAAGAAGTCCCAGACCCTTATTATGGGGGTCAAGATGGTTTTGAAAAAGTATACCAGTTACTAGACCAAGCATGCGAAGAAATTGCTATAAAAATAAAGAGTACACTATGAAATCAAGCGCATTTGGCAAATTGTATTTAATTCCTTGCACGCTTTCCAATCCTGGAGAAACTTCAGTAGTACCAGAAGATGTTCTGCCACAACAAATCAAAAGAACCATTGATTGCATTGATTATTACATTGTAGAAAATGAAAAAACAGCTCGTAAATTTATAAAAAGTATACATCCTGAAAAAAAACAACCCGAATTAAAAATAAACGTATTAAACAAGCATACCGAAATTTCAGCGCATTATGAATTTATTCATCCGCTTTTAAATGGTGAAAACATAGGACTAATGAGTGAGTCGGGATGCCCTGGAATTGCTGATCCAGGTGCTGTAATAGTAAAATTAGCTCATGAAAAAGGTATTCAAGTGGTTCCTTTAGTAGGACCAAGTTCTATCTTGTTAGCACTCATGGCCAGCGGAATGAACGGACAAAGTTTTGCATTTAACGGCTATTTACCTATTGACAAGAATGATAAGAAGCAAGCACTTAAAATGTACGAACGTTTGTCGCATGAAAAAAATCAAACCCAATTGTTTATAGAAACTCCGTATCGCAATACCAAATTGATGGAAGATATGCTACAATTACTTCAACCAAGTACACTTTTATGCGTTGCTTGTGACATTACATTACCCACTGAATACATCAAAACAAAAACGATTCAGGAGTGGAAAAAAGAAAAGGCCGATTTACATAATCGACCTTGTATCTTTATTCTGCACAAAATTTAATTTATTCTAAATTTACTTTAGCTTCAGGATCTGCTTTGATATATGAAATATCATACCCTGAAAATTTTTTGATATAACTTGATATCGAAGTACCAAATCCGTCTCTAAAGCCTCTTCTTCCATTACTTCGCAAATATTTTTTCACAGAACCCGCACCACCTAAATGAGCTGCGGCTAATAATCCCGATTCTGTAATTTCTACACCATTAATGATTCTACCCGAATATTTTTCAATTTCCTTTTTTAAGATCCACTTGTGACGAGCAATTAACGCTTTGAAAGCTTTGTCTTGCCAGTTACTATTGTGTAAAAATTCTTGAAAATCGTAGATTCCTACCGTACGTAGTGCACTTTTTCCGAATTGGTATTTACCCATATATCCATAAGGATTAACTAAGTGTAACATACCTCTTGACTCTTTGTAAGCCATTTTTTGGGCAAAACCGAAGAATGTTTTCCCTACAAGTGGCACTTTAATGCCCACATCTTCGTTTTCAAATTGATTGGGTACATGGTAGACCATTACCTCATTGTTGTCGATATGAAAACCTTCTATTTTTTCAGGTTCAACAGTAATAAAACCTGAAGAAACTACTAATACTAGGAGTGTCAATCCTAAAATGTATGACCCTTTTTTTATCATCTAATGTTATTTCTCAGCGTCTGTCACCCATCTGAAATTAGCGGGACAAATATACGAAAAAAATTATAGTATTGATTTACAAGATGTTAATATTTTCTAAAAACACTTTTTTGATCTTTATGACAAATTCAAATCGCACAAAAAACGCAGCGTAAAAGAAATATTATTTCAATACAAATAAAAGAAGAAATTAGAGTTTAATCCCGAGTTTTGTTACCCATTCAGCATATTTTCTTGCATTGATCATATGCGCTTCGTATGTTGTTTCGAAACTGTGGTATCCTGGTCGGTTTGGGTCGGCACAAAAATAAATATAGTTGTGTTTTTCAGCATTGAGCACCGCATCTATAGCTGAAATATCAGGCATGGCAATAGGCCCAGGCGGCAAACCCTTATTGATATAAGTATTGTAAGGTGATCTTACAAATAAATTACTTCCTCCTACTCTTTTTATTATTTGATCAAAATCACCCGACTTTTCCTTTAAGGCATAAATTACTGTTGGATCAGCTTGCAAAGGCATGTCTTGTTGTAATCTATTCAAATAGGCACCGGCTACACGTGGTCTTTCGTCTGCTTTTACCGTTTCTTTATGGACAATAGAAGCCAACGTATACACCTGAGCAGGCGTCATATTAAGCGCTTTTGCTTTAGCCAAACGTTCGGCATTCCAAAATTTTGCATGCTCTTTAACCATTTTCTTGGCCATTTTCTTGGCCGAAGTATTCCAATAAAATTCATATGTATTCGGAATAAAAAGAGTCAAAGCCGTTGCAGGTGTCAATTGTTTTTCTTCCAAAAAAGCAGCATTGGTAAATACTTCAATCAATGCAGTGGTGTCGGGTTCTAATTGTGTAGCTAGACGTTGCATAAGCTTTCCTAACGTTTCTTGATTATTAAACGCTACTGTAACCGGAACATTTAAGCGCAAACTTCTGACCATATCAAAACTCGTCATATCTTTTTTAAATAAAAACTTTCCGGATTTTACATTTGTGTTGTAATTTCTCGAGTTCGCTACAAAATCAAATTTTTCAAAATCATCTACTAACGGAGCAATAATTTCTTTGACTTGTTCATAGTTTGCATCACTAGGGATGTAGACAAACACTTCTTCCTGTGAAAATTGAGTATTGGGTGTAAAGGCTTTTACATATACATAACCTCCAATAATTGAAGCTATTACGATTCCAACAACCGATACAATAGCAAATATTTTTTTTGTGTTCAAAAGAGATAAATTTTCAAGTTATTGAATTAATTGGAAGAGCAATTCGTCTTTATAAATATTATTTACCCTGTTCCAGTCTTTTTTTATTCCAATTTTTTGGAAACCAAATTTAGTAAAAAGTTGCAAACTAATTTCGTTATCACTTCCAATATTTGCATATAATTGATGCAATTGTAATTGTTGGAACGAATACTGGATTACTAAAGCTAAGGCTTCAGATCCAATACCTTTACTGCGTTGGGCTTGCGAACCAATAACTAAGCCAACTCCTGCTCTATTATTTTTTGGATCAAAATCAAAAATATCAATTAGACCAATGGCTTCTGCTGTTTTATTTAAACAAATAACCAAACGCAACTGCTTGGCTTCATAAATATCTTGATGCGCATTCTCCAAATATTGTCGAATTAAAAAACGACTATAGGGTGTTTGCGTATTGCTTACTTCCCAAACGGCTTCGTCATTTTCAAGACCATAAATAAAGTCCAAATCCTCAGGCTCTAAGGCCCGTAAATAAATTGAATGTCCTGTTAATGTTAGCATAATTTCAGTTAAGACTGTTGGAAAATCAAGTTTACAAATCTATTGTACCTTCAAAAACAAATGTGGCCGGACCAATTAAAAATACATCAATATAATTCCCTTCTTGTTTTTTAAATTGCACTTGTAACGCTCCACCCTCTACTTGCAGATCTATTACAGAACTAGTGGTCTTACCTGCTTCATACATAGCAATTGCTACTGCTGTTACTCCCGTTCCGCAGGATAGGGTTTCATCTTCAACACCTCTTTCATAGGTACGAACAGCAAAATGATTGCTATCTATTTGCAATACAAAATTCACATTGCTTCCAGCTTCTCCATATAGCTGTGAATATCTAATTTTTGCCCCTTCTGCTTTAACTGGATAATTTTTCAAATCTTCGACCATTTGAACGTGATGGGGTGAACCGGTATTTAAAAACGTATAGCCGTCATGAACTGCTACCGATTGTACATCTTTCATTTGTAAAGCCACCAATTGATCCGATGCTATGGTGGCATAGTGATAGCCATCAACCGCCTCAAACTCTGCCGTATTTTGAATGATTCCGAGCTGTTTTGCAAAAGCCACCAAACATCGACCACCATTCCCACACATACTGCTTTCATTTCCGTCCGAATTAAAATACACCATCTTAAAATCATAGTTTGAATGATTTTCTAAGAGTATCAAACCATCAGCTCCAATGCCAAAGCGTCGATCACATAATTTTTCAATCAGTTGGGTGTTTTCTTTTGGAAAAAATTGCAACCGATTGTCAACCATGATAAAATCATTGCCGGTGCCTTGGTATTTATAAAAGATAAGTTGCATGACTCATTAATTTTCACAAAAGTACAAATATTAATAAGATGTTAAACAATGTTAATCGAGCGTTAAAGTGATTTTTTGAAAAAAAAATGTTCTTAAATTTGAAAATTATAATCTTTTTGATAAAAGCTTCAAAAGGTATATTACAGACATTGCTAGAGACATAGTAGCTGGAAAAACTCCAGACAATTATCTGCAAATAAAAGAAAAATAAATTATTTCTTTTTCATAAATGATCCTTTACTGCCTGTTGTGGGCATAGATGATGTCGCAGCAGATGATCCACGAGGAGTTTGTCCAGCAACTGAGCTTAATTTATCTTTAAATGGAATACCATCAGATGGCTTTCTGGAAGTTGAAGCGATTGGGAATCCCATAAGTCCTTTATCTGTTCCGCTTACTTCTTCTGAAATTCGAACAAAGTCTTTAAATGTCATAGTTTATTATATATAAATTTTTATGGTGAAAAATGAATGAAGTTCAAAAAGCATTAAAAGATAGATATAAAGATTTGCATCCATTATTATTTAACAGATCTGTGGAGAAGTCAAAAACAGATGTTGAGCTTTTTGATTTGTTGGAAGGAATGCCAAAAGAATATCCTATTATTTGGGACGACGAACAAAAATCTTGGATAAAAACAGACAATTTATTACAAGCCTTGACAAAGAAAAAAGACAATTCAAAGTCAAAGATGGTTTAAATTTTGAAAATATTT
>DALYCS010000024.1:0-10889 GCA_031973615.1 Flavobacterium sp.
ATCGGCATCCAAAATAGCAACTAACGATACCTCGGGTAAATCCAATCCTTCTCGTAATAAATTCACCCCAATTAATACATCAAAAATACCTTTTCGAAGATCTTGCATGATTTCCACCCGTTCGAGTGTATCAACATCAGAATGAATATAGCGACAGCGAATGGCAACTTTGGTCAAATATTTGGCCAATTCTTCTGCCATACGTTTGGTTAATGTGGTTACCAATACCCGTTCATCAGCCTCGCAACGCAATTGAATTTCTTCGATCAGGTCATCAATTTGATTGCCGCTTGGGCGCACTTCGATAATTGGATCTAATAATCCGGTTGGGCGAATGACTTGCTCTATATAGACTCCTTCGGTTTTTTGCAATTCGTAATCCGCGGGTGTAGCAGACACATAGATGACTTGGTTTTGTAACGCTTCAAATTCTTCAAATTTCAAGGGACGATTGTCCATAGCTGCCGGTAATCGAAAACCGTATTCCACCAAATTTTCTTTCCGACTTCGATCGCCACCATACATGGCATGTACTTGTGATATTGTGACGTGACTTTCATCGACTACCATTAAATAATCATTCGGAAAATAGTCTAACAAACAGAACGGACGTGTGCCGGGTTCTCTACCGTCGAGATAACGAGAATAGTTTTCAATCCCCGAACAGTATCCCAATTCACGAATCATTTCCAAATCAAAATTGGTGCGTTCTTCCAAGCGTTTGGCTTCTAAATGTTTCCCGATTTCTTTGAAATAATCGACTTGTTTTACCAAATCTTGTTGGATTTCCCATATGGCATTCTGCAAGACATCGGGTGAAGTTACAAACATATTAGCCGGGTAAATGGTCAGTTTTTCATAGCGCTCAATTACTTGAGCGGTGCGGGCATCAAAAGCCTCAATTTCTTCGATTTCATCACCAAAAAAGTGAATGCGAAATGGTTCATCGCCATAGCTTGGAAAAATTTCGAGGATATCTCCTTTGATACGGAAATTTCCCGGAGTAAATTCAGCTTCAGTACGCGAATACAAACTTTGTACTAAACTGTGCAATACTTTGGTACGCGATATGATTTGTCCCGTTTCTAAATGGATGACGTTTTTCTGAAATTCAACCGGATTTCCAATCCCATACAAACAGGAAACGGATGAAATTACAATGATATCTCTTCGACCAGAAAGTAGCGCAGAAGTAGTGCTTAGTCGTAATTTTTCGAGTTCTTCATTGATCGATAAATCCTTTTCTATATAGGTTCCTGTAACAGGAATAAAGGCTTCGGGTTGGTAGTAATCGTAATACGATACAAAATATTGTACTGAATTATTCGGAAAAAATTGTTTGAATTCAGAATATAACTGAGCCGCTAATGTTTTGTTGTGTGCTAAAACCAACGTTGGTTTTTGAACTTCTTGCACCACATTTGCCACAGTAAATGTTTTTCCAGAACCGGTAACTCCTAGTAATGTTTGGTATTTTTCCCCATTGCTGATGCCTTTTGAAAGTTTTTCAATAGCTTGTGGTTGGTCACCCGTAGGTTTATATTCAGAGACGACTTGGAATTTCATGAAGCGTTACGCAAAATTTGAAAAGGTGTAAAGGTACAAAGTTAGGTTTTATTCGTTAGAAAAACGCCATTCCTTTTGTTGCTTTTCGCTAAGAAAAGTCCAAGCCACAAACCGACTTCTTTTTTGGCCTTGTGCCATTTCAATCGTTTTTATCGTCACAGCACCTACTTTGTTGAGGGTTCTGTAAATGGTTTTTAAATTGTCTTTTTTAGAGACCAAAGTAGTAAACCAAAAACATTGAAAGGGGTATTTGACACTTTCGTAAATCATTTGGGTGATGAAACCGATTTCACCTCCAATACACCATAATTCAGCATCATGTCCGCCAAAATTTAATTTTTTTTCAGCCGATTTTAATTGGTTGACTTTTCTTGAATTGGCTTTAGACGCTGCTGTTTCAGAGGCGTGAAACGGCGGATTACAAAGTGTAAAACTAAATTTATCTTCGGGTAAAATAATGTTTTTAAAGATGTAACGAGGTTCAGTTTGTAATTGCAAACTGATGGCTTCGCTTAATTGTGGATTTTGTACAATAATTTTTTTACAATTTTGTAGCGCATTTTCGTCTATGTCAACACCGACAAAGCTCCAATCATAACTGGAATGGCCGAGTATGGGATAGATACAATTGGCACCTATACCAATGTCTAATCCTACAATATGTTCTCCTGTTGGAATAGTTCCCTTATTTGATTCGGCTAATAAATCAGCCAAATAATGAATATAATCTGCCCGTCCCGGAATGGGTGGGCATAAATAATTGGCCGGTAGGTCCCAATTTGAGATCTCGTATTCTGATAGGAGTAGGGCTTTGTTTAAAGCTTTTACAGCTTCAGCGTTACTAAAATCAATGGTTGAATCATTCGTCAAAGCATTGGTAATCACATGAGCTTCTAGCTCGGGTAATACCGCGGTTAGTTGCTGAAAATCATATCTAAAACGATGTGGATTTCTAGGATGTAGGTTGCTTTTTTCGGTGGGAACAGTTTTGCTTTTCATGAAAATAATTCGCTAGCCAAATGTAATGCTTTTTGAAGAGGTGTACAAGATAGTTGTGGCAGTTAATCCCAACATTCCATCAGTAATAAATCCCCTGATTCATGCGTAATGGTAACAATGCCATCGGTGAGCACATGATTACTTGTTCCACTACGGTACCCCAATTCTAGTGTTTCATTGTATAATGCATACATTAAATTTTGAGTGCTAATGCCACTTACTTTTCCCACAGGAATTAAGGATAAGGTAGTGTTTGTTGTATACCATTTATCAAATTTTTTGGGAAGTAAAAATACTTTGGAATGATCATCTAAGACAACAATTTTGAGTTGGTCACGGTATTGAACTATAGTAGTCATATTGGTCAAAGTGTGATCGGCTCGTTTGCCAGTAGCCCAAATAACATTAACGGCTTTATGCCCTTTCTCGATGAGGTAATCAAACGCTTTTTCTAAATCGGTTTTGTCTTGATTTGGAGCATGTATGATTTCTAAAGGATATTGTTGTTCTATATATTGTTGCGGATTAAAATCTCGATCAAAATCTCCTAGTAATACATCAACTTTAATACCTAAATCGAGAACTCTCTCTATTGCCGAATCTAATACAATTACTAAAGGCGACCACTCTAATAATTGCCCCAATAATTCGTTGGAACAAGCTGCTCCATTGGCAATGATTAATGCAGGTTCTTGATCGTCGCGTACAATGTGATGTGAAGACATAACGTTAAATTTAATCTATTGAATGGTATACGTTTGTTGATCGTTTTCTGAAACACTAAAAAAGCCTAAAGCAAAATTATCAAAATTTGTTTGATTGACAATGTTTCCTCTCACGGTAGCTGGAGGTGTTTGAAACGGACTTCCGCTATTGGTTCCGGCTACACTTAATAAGATATTTAAATAATTATAATAGCGTTGAGAAATGCCGTGAAGGGTAAATTGGATTTCGTCTGCAGCCTTCAATTTATCACTAGCATACAGTCCGAAGATTTGATTGCCTTGAAAAAAAGCATCATCAATTACATCATATTCTGGCATCACGCTGTAGGGTGTTTGAAATTGGATCAAGAAGAAATTAGTTGTATTTGCAGGGTCCTGAAATAAAAACTTAATCTCGATTTCGTTACCAGTTAAACCACCATTATCGTTTTGTTCTACCGAGTCAATTTGAGGTACTGCCATTAATTGTTCGGTTGCAGTATAGGTTTGTCCTTGATAGTTTACGGTTAACATATACGTTTGTCCAATCTCAGGAATAAAATTGGAACAATTATAATTTCCAGTTCCTGGTGTTTCAATAAAATCAAATCTAACCCCGTTTCCATTGGTAACAAAAACGGTTGCTCCTGTTGCTGGGGGTACTTCAGTTGCATAGAAATCAGTAGTAGTCGTTAGTGTTATGGTTTGTTGATTTCCATCTGTGCCTTTTTCCCATTTCAGCGCAGCATCAATGACTAGCTTTGGCGATGCAGTATCTAAATCTACATCAATGACATCCTCACAAGCGCTAAAAAAAACGATACAGAATACGGCTATTATTTTAAGAATTACTTTCATGGGTTTAAAATTTAAAGTTATAGGTTACACTGGGCACCATTCCAAAAATGGATAACCGGACGGCCTCGTTGTTGCCAGAATCTTGGTTTTGTCTAAAACTGATAGAAGCTGCATTTTTACGGCTATATACATTATAAATGCAAAACACCCATTCGCCTTGCCAATTTTGATTTTTATTTTTATTGGGAAGTAAAGAAGCTGAAATATCCAATCTGTGGTAGGTTGGTAGACGGTTTTCATTGCGCAATCCATAAGTAGGAATAGTTATACCTTGGTATTGGTATTGCCCGTTTGGATAGGTTACGGGTTGCCCTGATTGCAAGGTAAAAATACTGCTAAAACTCCATTTTTCATTCCATTTGTACATGCTCGTTACCGATAAATTGTGCAATTTATCCCAACCTGTTTTGTACCAAGCCCCATTGTTGATGCCTGTTTCTAATGAAGTTCTTCCAGGCGTTTGTTGTTCTGAACGCGAAACGGTGTATGAAATCCAACCGTTACATTTACCTTCGTTTTTTCTAACCAATATTTCCAAACCATAAGCTCTGGCATTGCCATTTAAGATCACTTGTTCGATGGCATTATTGGCAATTAAATCGGCACCATCAATGTAATCCAAGCGGTTTTTAATTTTTTTATAAAAGGATTCAATTTCAAGGCTGTATTTTCCATCTTTGAGTTCGGCAAAATAACCAACTGCCATTTGATCAAGGATTTGGGGTTTTAAGAATGAGTCACTAGGCGCCCAAACATCTAAAGGGGTAGGTGACTGCGTATTAGAAATTAGATGGAGGTATTGAGACATTCTGTTGTAGCTCATTTTTATCGATTGGTTGTCATTCAATAGATAGGCGATGGCTATTCTAGGTTCTAGATTGTTGAATTTTGCTATGGTTTCGTTCGATCCATAGTATACACTTCCAGTTGGAGTCGCTTTTTCGTAGATCTGCAGCTCTGAATTAAAAACGACGGCTTGATTGTTTGCGTAGGTATTTATTTTTTGTTGGCCTAAACGGTAAAACATACTGTAGCGCATCCCACAATTTATGGATAGTTTATCTGAAAGTTGTTGCTCAACATCGAAATAAACCGCGGGTTCAAAAGCATATTTTTTATCCAATTGATCCGGATTGATTCCCGAAGTTGCATTGGAGGGAACTATTTTTCCGGGGTTAAAATCATAGTATATGGCATTGGTACCATAAAATAATTTGGTATGATCACTCTGGTAGTGTTTCAAATCGTATTTAAAATTGTAATTTTTAATGCCACTGTCCCAATTAAATCCTACAAAGTCAAGTGTTAATCCATAATAATAATCGCTATAAATCAGCGAGGTGTTTGAAAAGAGTTTGTCAGAAAACAAATGATTCCAACGTAAATTGAATACGGTATTTCCGTAAGTATTGATAAAATTATTATTTAAACTAAACACATCCCGACCAAAATATCCTGAAAGATATAGATTGTTATTGTCGTTTAATTTGTAGCTCAATTTAGTGTTGAGGTCATAAAAGTAAGCCGAGTTTTTGTTGTCTGTTAATTTTAAAAACAAATGCGCATAGGAACTTCGACCTGCTACCAAAAACGATCCTTTGTCTTTTACAAGAGGTCCTTCCGCCATTAATCGGCTAGAGATGAGTCCAATGCCTCCGGTTAAATTGAACGTTTTGCTGTTTCCTTCTTTCTGATAAATATCAAGCACTGAGGCTACTCGTCCGCCAAAACGGGCCGGAATACCTCCTTTGTATAATTTCAAATCCTTGATAGCGTCGGCATTGAAAATTGAAAAAAAACCAAATAAATGGGAAGAATTAAACACGGTAGCTTCGTCCAACAAGATGAGGTTTTGATCAGCGGCACCTCCACGTACGTTGAAGCCCGATTGCCCTTCACCTGCATTGGTAACCCCTGGAAGAGTTGTAATGGATTTTAAAATGTCGATTTCACCTAAAATAGCGGGCATTTTTTTTATGGTACTTAGGGCTATTTTGTTGACACTCATTTCGGGTTTATGAATGTTCATGCGATAGGGGTTTTTTGAAACAACTACGGCAGCAAGTTCTTTAGCGTTTGCCGTGATTTCTAGATCTAATTTGCTGTTTTCTTGCAATGAGATTTTTGTGGTTTTGGTTTCGTATCCAATAGTGCTAGCTTGTATGGTGTAGGAACCAGGCGGAATGGTAAGTGAGAAAAAGCCATATTCATTTGTAAAAGTGCTTATTTTTAACGCCGGAATTTCTACTAATACACCAATTAGCGTTTCATTGTTATTGCTGTCGATTACCTTTCCGCTTACAGTAACTTTTTCTTGGGAAAACCCCAAAAGTGTAAATAAGGTAATCCAAAATACGAGCAGTTTCTTTTTCATATAGTAGGCATGAAGGTTAGATTACAAATTTGGCAATTATAGTTGGCAATTCTTTTAAAACTTATGTTAATTTATGTTTAAAACTCAATTTATAGTTTAATTTTACATTTTAAAGGAAAGGTTACCTATGATTATTAAAATGCTACTTCCCGTTTTTTTGTTTTTTTCTGTGTTGGGATGGGCACAAAAAGACTCTCCCTTTAAATCACCTAAAATTAAATTAAATTGGGATGTTCCAGTAAAGAGCGAAACCAAATCCAATACCATTTCATTGCCTTTTAAGAGTGTTTTAGATAAAGATGATTCCTATTTAAAAAGGTATTCCATACTTAAGAAAGACAAAGGCCAAGAAAGCGTTTTAGTTGAAAAAACTACATTTAAAAATCCGGGTGAAGATTTAAAAAACAAGTTGAATAACCGTGACAAAGCTATCCAGCCTGAATACCGAAGCAATCAATTTTTAGGAGAATTTAAGACTAAAGCCAAATACGTAAAAATAGTGTGTAGAGATCATGAATATCCGGATGGTGATCGCGTAAAATTACTGCTTAACGACCGAACAATTATTCATGAAATACTTTTAGAATCGACCGTTAAAGAATATTATATAGATATCACAAACGGATTCAATAAATTAGATTTTGAAGCAATAAATCAGGGTACATCCGGACCCAATACTGCTGCATTTAGTGTGTATGATGATTTTGGTAATTTAATTACTACAAACGAATGGAATTTAACTACGGGTATTAAAGCAACTATTGTAGTTGTGAGAGAAGATGATAAATAATGGTTATAAAAAAAGCGCTCCTATTGGAGCGCTTTTTTTATGGAATCGTTAGCGATTATGCTAATTTCTGATCTAAATTTACTTTTAAGGTTTGAAGGAAATCTTCAGTTGTTAAATAGTCAGCATCGGTTAAACCTTCTGGTTTTACTAGCATGGCCAAATCTTTAGTCATTTTTCCGCTTTCTACTGTTTCGATACACACTTGTTCTAATTTGTGACAAAAATCAATTAACTCTTGATTGCCGTCTAATTTCCCTCTGTGTTCTAAACCTCTTGTCCAAGCAAAAATGGATGCAATTGGATTGGTAGATGTTTTTTTACCTTGTTGGTGTTGGCGGTAGTGACGTGTTACTGTTCCATGAGCAGCTTCAGCCTCTACGGTTTTTCCATCAGGAGTTACTAAAACAGAGGTCATTAAACCTAAGGAACCAAATCCTTGCGCTACGGTGTCTGACTGTACATCACCATCATAATTTTTACAAGCCCATACAAATCCACCGTTCCATTTCATACAAGAAGCTACCATGTCGTCAATTAAGCGGTGTTCATAGATGATGCCATTCGCTTCAAAGTCAGTTTTGTAATGTTGTTGGTATACTTCTTCAAAAATATCTTTAAATCTACCGTCATACGCTTTCAGAATAGTATTTTTAGTAGAAAGGTATAAAGGCCATTTTTTAGTTAATGCCATTTGGAATGAAGAATGGGCAAATCCATAAATACTTTCATCTGTGTTGTACATAGACATGGCTACACCATCACCTTTAAAGTTATATACATTCCAAGTAGTAGTTTCGCCAGCTTCATTGGTAAAGGACATGGTTAACGTTCCTTTTCCTTTAATTACTTTATCAGTAGCTTTGTATTGATCTCCAAAAGCGTGACGACCAATAACGATTGGTTTAGTCCATCCTTGAACATAACGGGGTACATTACTCATTATAATAGGCTCGCGGAAAACGGTTCCACCAACGATATTACGAATAGTACCATTAGGAGATTTCCACATTTCAGAAAGTCCAAATTCTTTGACACGTTCTTCATCAGGAGTAATGGTGGCACATTTGATGCCTACATTGTATTTTTTAATAGCTTCAGCAGAATCAATAGTGATCTGATCTTTAGTTGCTTCTCTGCTTTCGATGCCTAAATCATAATATTTGATATCTAAATCTAAATAAGGAAGAATTAATTGTTCTTTAATAAAGCTCCAAATAATTCGAGTCATTTCATCGCCATCCAATTCTACTACTGGATTAGCTACTTTAATCTTTGCCATATTGTTAGGTTTGTTTGCGTTTCGTGCCAAGTAATTCAGGCAACGCGACGCGTATTGTTTTGTTTGTTAAAATGCGATCACAAATATAATAAATTCACTTCAATTGCTGGCAAAACCTATGCGAAATCGTTTGAATTATTAATTTGATATTTTATAACCTTAAAATTATTAATTTGATAGTTTTTGATGGGCTATTTTGTTAGAACTTTAAATTTATAGCGGGTAATAATTTGTTACTCACTTCACCAAAACCTACTCTTACCTTGTCGTTTTGGCAAAAACCACGAATAATAACGGTGTCGTTATCATTAATAAATTTACGCTCGCTACCGTCTTTCAATTGTATTGGATTTTGTCCCCCCCAAGTCAATTCCAACATGGATCCGAATGAATCTTCTGTTGGGCCCGAAATGGTGCCGCTTCCCATCATATCACCCGAATTAACTCTACAGCCATTGATTGTATGGTGAGCCAATTGCTGAGCCATAGACCAATACATGTATTTAAAATTAGAGCGTGATACAATGGTTTCTTCTGTATGATCGGGTTTAATCGCAACTTCCAAGTTGATGTCAAATGCTTTGGCGCCTTTTTGTTGCAAATACGGAAGTGGAGTAGGTGATTGTTCAGGTCCTTTTACTCTAAAAGGTTCTAAAGCATCCATGGTAACTATCCACGGTGATATCGATGAAGCAAAGTTTTTTGCTAAGAATGGGCCAAGTGGCACATATTCCCATTTTTGAATATCACGGGCACTCCAGTCGTTAAATAAAACCATTCCAAAAATATGATCTTCTGCTTCTTCCACCGGAATGGGTTCGCCCATTAAATTGGCATCGGTCGTAATAAAAGCGGTTTCCAGTTCAAAGTCTACTAATCGTGACGGACCAAAAACCGGAGTTGATTCGCCATTTGGTAAAGTTTGTCCGTAGGGTCTGTGTACGGGAATACCAGAAGGCACAATGGTAGAACTTCTACCGTGGTAACCTACTGGAATGTGAAGCCAGTTTGGTAACAATGCGTTTTCAGGATCACGGAACATTTTACCTACATTTGTTGCATGTTCTTTTGAACTGTAAAAATCGGTATAATCTCCAATTTGGACCGGTAATAACATTTCAATGTCTTCTACTTTGAAGATGATAATATCACGATGTGTTTTGTTGTCTCTGAGTTTAGGATTATTTTCATCGAAAAGTTCGGCCAATCTATTGCGCACCAAGCGCCATGTTTTTTTACCGTCAGAAATGAAGTCGTTTAAAGTGTCCTGCATGAACATATCGTCAGTCAACTCAATCCCTTCAAAATATCCAAGTTGTTGTAAGGCTCCCATGTCAATGGCACAGTCTCCAATTCGAGTACCTATGGTAATTACATCCTCTTTGGTAATGAAAACACCAAACGGAATATTTTGTATCGGGAAATCACTATTTTCAGGAACAGCAATCCATGATTTTCTGTTCGGATCATTGGCAATATTTGGCATATTTTTATTGTTAGTTTGTTGTTGAAAAATTATGAATCAAATATAAAATTATCTCGCAATCTAACAAACCTTTTTTGTAATTTTGACCTAATTTTAACGAAAAACTTTCACAATGCAACGCGACGAACAAATTTTTGACCTTATTCTAGACGAACAGGATAGACAAATTCATGGAATTGAATTAATTGCTTCCGAAAACTTTGTCAGTGACCAAGTAATGGAAGCTGCAGGATCTTGTTTAACCAACAAATACGCCGAAGGTTACCCAGGTAAACGTTACTATGGTGGGTGTGAAGTAGTAGATGTTGTAGAGCAAATTGCTATCGATAGAGCAAAAGCTTTATTTGGTGCCGATTATGTCAATGTACAGCCGCATTCGGGTTCACAAGCGAATACAGCTGTTTTTGCTGCTTGTTTGAAGCCAGGTGATACCATTCTAGGATTTGATTTGTCTCATGGTGGGCACTTAACGCACGGGTCTCCGGTAAATTTTTCCGGTAAACTTTACAATCCTGTTTTTTACGGGGTGGAAGAAGAAACTGGGGTATTAAATTATGATAAAATTCAAGAAATTGCATCAGCTAATAAACCAAAAATGATTATTGCGGGTGCTTCAGCCTATTCTAGAGATATGGATTTTAAACGTTTCCGTGAAATTGCTGATAGTGTGGGCGCTTTGTTGTTGGCTGATATCTCGCATCCTGCGGGATTGATTGCAAAGGGATTGTTAAACGATCCGATTCCACATTGTCATATTGTTACGACAACAACTCATAAAACGTTGCGTGGTCCAAGAGGCGGTATGATTATGATGGGTAAAGATTTTGAAAATC
>DALYCS010000024.1:10899-13602 GCA_031973615.1 Flavobacterium sp.
AGTAAAAAGCAATGCGCAAGCAATGGCAGCAGCTTTTAACAAAAGAGGCTATAAATTAATATCGGGAGGTACCGATAACCACATGATGTTGATTGATTTGCGCAACAAAAATATTTCGGGTAAAGATGCTGAAAATGCTTTGGTGAAAGCGGAAATTACGGTAAACAAAAATATGGTTCCTTTTGACGATAAATCACCTTTTATAACTTCAGGTATTCGTGTAGGAACTCCTGCAATTACGACCCGCGGTTTAGTTGAAGAAGATATGGAAACCGTTGTTGCTTTGATTGATAAAGTATTGATGAATTATACAGATGAAGCAGTATTAGAACAAGTAGCTGAGGAAGTGAACGAATTAATGAGCGAACGCGCCATGTTTGTGTTTTAATTTGATTCTAAATTAATATAAAAAAAAAGCAGTGTTTAGCACTGCTTTTTTTGTGGAAATAGGAGTAAAAAAAAATCCCGCAATTGCGGGATTTCTTATACGTGAGAAAGAAACTACTAGTTTTTGTATCTTCTTTCTTTGATTTTTGCTTTTTTACCAGTAAGCTCTCTAAAGTAGTAGATACGAGCTCTACGAACTTTACCTCTTTGGTTCACTTCAATTTTTTGTAATGCAGGTAAGTTTACTGGAAAAATACGCTCCACTCCAACAGCTCCAGACATTTTACGAATTGTAAAAGTTTCAGTAGCTCCAGTTCCTCTTCTTTGGATTACAACTCCTTTGAAGAACTGTGTTCTTGTTTTTTCACCCTCTTTAATTTCATAGTACACAGTAATGGTATCTCCGGCACCGAATTCTGGGAAATCTTTTCTGGTTACAAATTCGTTATTAACGAAATCAACTAAATTTGACATAGTTTATTAAATAAATAAATTCGATTCAAAGCAACATTCACGTCTATCGCCAGAGGTTGATTCAAAGTGGGTGCAAAAATAATAAAATAATTTTATAATTAACAATTAATAATTGCTATTTTTAATTACAAAAAATAATTTTACTCTTCCAATAAATCAGGTCTTCTGTTTTTTGTGTGTTCGTAGGCTTTGTCTTCACGCCATTTTTCGATTTTAGGAAAATTGCCACTCAAGAGAATTTCAGGAACTTTCCATCCGTTATAATCGGCGGGGCGGGTGTAAATAGGAGGAGATAATAAATTGTCTTGAAAGCTGTCGGTTAATGCTGAGGTTTCGTCGCTTAAAACACCAGGAATTAATCGAATGATCGCGTCACAAAATACTATAGCACCAATTTCACCTCCACTTAATACATAATCGCCTATAGAAATTTCACGAGTAATGTGCATGTCGCGCACCCGTTGATCCACTCCTTTATAATGACCACATAAAATCATAATATTTTCTTGTAACGAAACGGAATTGGCCATTTTTTGGTTCAAAGTTTCTCCATCTGGCGTCATGTAGATGATTTCGTCGTATGTGCGTTCGCTTTTTAATTTGGTAATACAAGCATCAATGGGCTGTACCATCATTACCATACCGGCACCACCCCCAAATTGATAATCGTCAACGCTTTTTTGTTTGTTGGTAGTGTAGTCTCTCAAGTTATGAAAATGAACGTCTACAAGTCCTTTCTCAATGGCACGTTTCATAATAGAAGCTTCAAAAGGGCTTCGCATCAATTCAGGTAAAACGGTGATAATGTCTATTCGCATGAGGCAAAGATAGGAGATTATTTTTTAGTAGCCGCTAACGAATATACCATTGGAATTTTATTTTCGAGATGTTTGATCCTAAATTTATTGGGTTCAAATTCTTCGGTTTCATTAAAACAATTGTAGGGTGAATAATCGTATTCATTAAAACAATTCAATGCCAATCCATTCGAAATTAATGCGTTTATTAGTTCCGATGTTGGATGATTCCAAGTGATTGTTTGGTTTGAAATTTCGGCTTCCCGATCGGCATAAGTACCTGTTTCATCTTCAACAATGGCTTCGGTGTTGAAATAATTGTAAAATATGGCTTTAAAATCATTGTCAAACATCCAAACGACAGGGTGAAAATCCGCCATGATGAATTGACCACCCGGTCGAAGCACCTTTGAAATCACTTCGGCCCATTTGTTCAAATCCGGAAACCATCCAATGGTACCATAGCTGGTAAAAACAATATCAAATTTTTCGTGGATATAATTTGGGGTGTCATAAATATCACAACACACAAATTGGGTATTCAAATTCAAAGTATGTGAAAGTGTTTTTGCTTTTTCAATGGCTTTATCTGAAAAATCCACTCCGGTTACTTCAGCTCCCATTCTAGACAAAGTGAGTGTGTCTTGTCCAAAATGACATTGTAGATGCAGAATTTTTTTGCCAGAAACATCACCTAATAATTCTAATTCGATAGCATTAAGTGTTGATTTTCCTTGAAGAAAACCTTCCATGTCATAAAAATCAGATTGCGCATGCACTTCAACTTTATTGTTCCAAGTTGATTTATTGATGGCACAATAATCGGTAGGATAACTCATAACTAAAAAATTAAACGCCAAATTGTCTCAAGTGATGATCCAAATGTTTCCACATTAAGGTATTCCAATCATCCTCCGTCATATTTCCCCAAAAGGGATGCTTCTTAATTTTTATAGCAGCCGGTCCTTCGGAAGCAAAACGACTGAATTTTTCGATGAGTTCATTTTTAGCCAATTCAAAATCGTAGGTTTCCATAAAAACAAAT
>DALYCS010000024.1:13612-15108 GCA_031973615.1 Flavobacterium sp.
GTTGTGTAAAAATTCATTATTGAATACTTTCTTTTTGGCTACTCTTCCCAATACTTTCATTAAAAAGCTAACTTTTACTTCTTTTTGTCCAAAGGCCACATCTACGGCAGCGCTGCAATGTTTGAGCATTTGATCTACATTCATTAGACCCCACAAACCATTCGATTCTGGACTGAGTTGGTGAATGCGTGCAATGATGGCATCATTTGATGCTTTGTCGTAAATGGAATTCATATATTCGGGTTTAATTACTTTCAAAAATACAAATAATCTCCAAATATTGTATTAATTTTGCACTTTCAAATTAAATATCAAAACAATGGAAAACGGAATATATGCTAAATTTAACACGGCAAAAGGGGCAATTTTAGTAAAATTAACACACGATTTAACACCTGGAACAGTCGGAAATTTTGTAGGATTAGCAGAAGGTCAACTAGAAAATTCGGCTCGTCCAATGGGCAAACCTTATTATGATGGATTAAAATTTCACCGTGTGATCCCAGATTTCATGATTCAAGGAGGGTGTCCTCAAGG
Source organism: Flavobacterium sp. (assembly GCA_031973615.1). GTDB lineage: Bacteria > Bacteroidota > Bacteroidia > Flavobacteriales > Flavobacteriaceae > Flavobacterium. Next base: position 14,150 of record DALYCS010000024.1, read on the forward strand.
TCAAGGAACGGGTGGTCCAGGGTATAACTTTGACGATGAATTTCATCCCAGTTTAAAACACGATAAACCTGGTGTATTGTCAATGGCGAATGCTGGTCCAGGAACCAATGGTTCTCAATTTTTTATTACTCACGTACCTACCAATTGGTTGGATGGAAAGCATACTGTTTTTGGACATGTTGTAGAAGGACAGGATGTTGTAGATGCAGTAGAAGGTAATGATGCGTTAGATAGTATTGAAATTATTAGAGTAGGTGAAGCAGCAGAAAAATGGAATGCTATTGAGGCGTTTCGTACTTTCGAAGGTTCGCGTGCTAAGCGCATTGAAGAGCAAAAAAGAATGGCAGAAGAAGCCTTGGAAAAATTAGCGGCTGGATTTCAAAAAACCGAAAGCGGTTTGCGTTACCAAATTATTCAAAAAGGATCGGGTATCCAAGCTGAAAAAGGTAAAAAAGTATCGGTACATTATCAAGGCGCTTTAGAGAATGGACACGTTTTTGATTCTTCTTATAAAAGAAAACAACCTATTGAATTTCAATTAGGAGTTGGCCAAGTGATTGAAGGGTGGGACGAAGGCATTGCCTTATTGAAAGTAGGAGATAAAGCGCGTTTTGTAATTCCATCTTATTTAGGTTACGGTTCTAGAGGTGCAGGTGGCGTTATCCCGCCAGATGCAACTTTAGTATTTGATGTAGAATTGATGGATGTCAAGTAAAAAGTAACGAGTAGTTTAAATTAAATCCTGAGATCATGTCTCGGGATTTTTTTATATATTTAGCCCAATAAACTGATATCCATGAAAATCAAATTACTCCTTATCGTTCCGTTTTTAAGTATGCTTTCTTGTGTGAGTAAAAAACAAGTAGCCACTGCAGTGCAAACATCTGAGGTTGTTGCAATAGATGCAGAAGACCCCGGAAAGGGAATGTTTCAAAAACAATGTGCCGCTTGTCATGATT
>DALYCS010000025.1:0-15061 GCA_031973615.1 Flavobacterium sp.
TCATGAGCACAATAAAAGCAATAGTAGACGTTTGAAAACTAATACCCACAAATGGAATTTGAATCCAACGACTGGCATTGGCTCCATCAATAACGGTTCCTTTGAATAGCGTATAAATCAACAAAAGGATAACCAACGGTATGCCAAAAATTGACAATGCTTTAAAATAATGATATGGGGTTTTATGAATAAAAAACACAATGGCAAATCCAAACATCACATGGACAAAATGTTTAAAAAGATAACCAATAGTAGACCCTTTACCAATAACATAAACCAAGTTTGTGCTGGCACTATAAACAGGTAAAAATGAAACCAGTGCCAATAGAAATACTATTGCCCAAATGGTTTTATCACCTCTTATTTTACCTATAATATCAAACATAGATTCTAGTAGTGTTTCTGTTATAAATTATAAATGGCTTGTTTGAATTGGTTTCCTCTATCTTCATAGTTTTCAAACAAATCAAAACTAGCACATGCTGGGGACAACAAAACGCTATCTCCTTTTTCTGCCAATCGCTTGGCAATTTGAACTGCTTCAGTCATTGAAGTAGTTTCTACCATGATGTCTACCACATTATTAAATGTGTTATTAATTTTCGTATTGTCGACTCCCAAACAAACAATGGCTTTTACTTTTTCACGCACTAAAGGCATTAGCTCGTCGTAATCATTTCCTTTATCTACTCCACCAACAATCCAAACCGTAGGTGTTGTCATACTGTCTAATGCATAGAAAACCGAGTTTACATTCGTTGCTTTTGAATCATTGATGTATTGAACACCTTGAATTTTCAATACTTTTTCCAAACGGTGTTCGGCACCTTGAAAATTAGTCAAACTTTCTCTTATGGTCTGTTTTCTAATTTTTAACAATTGAGCAACTGCTGTAGCAGCCATTGCATTTTTAATGTTGTGTTTTCCTTCTAAGGCTAGTTCGTTGATTGGCATAGTAAATACGTCGTTATTAATTGTACTATATAAATTATCTTTTTCTAAATAAGCCCCTTCTTGCACTGGCGTAACACCTAACTTGAAAGGTACTTTATGTGCTTTAATTGTATTTTGATTGAGCCAATTATGAATGGCTTCATCTTCCTGATCATAGATCAAATAATCCGTTGCTGTTTGGTTTTTCGTAATTCTAAATTTGGAAGCGATGTACAAACTATAATCGTAATTGTAACGATCCAAATGATCAGGGCTTATATTTGTGATTATGGCAATGTGTGGCTTATAATTGATGATACCATCCAATTGAAAACTACTCAGTTCCAAGACATAAACATCATGTTTGTTTTCAGCTACTTGCCAGGCAAAACTTTTTCCAATATTTCCTGCAAGACCAACATTTAAACCGCCTTGTTTTAATACATGATAGGTTAATAATGTAGTGGTAGTTTTTCCGTTACTACCGGTTATTCCAACGGTCACTGCATCGGTAAATGGTGCCGCAAATTCAATTTCTGAAATGACTGAAATCCCTCTTTCAATTAGTTTTTTCACTATAGGGGCTTTGTCAGGAATTCCAGGGCTTTTCATCACCACATCGGCATTCAAAATAAGGGCTTCGGTATGTTGTTCCTGTTCCCAAACAATTTCATTACTGGTAAGAACTTCTTGATAATTAGCTTTTATTTTTCCAAAATCAGATACAAAAACTTCATATCCTTTTAGCTTTCCTAATATTGCGGTACCTACTCCACTTTCACCACCTCCTAAAACAACCAATCGCATCTTATCGTAATTTTAGCGATACCAATGAAAAAATGGCCAATAATATGCCCACAATCCAAAAGCGGGTAACAATTCTACTTTCGTGATAGCCTTTCTTTTGGTAATGGTGATGCAAAGGCGACATTAAAAACACACGTCTTCCTTCGCCATATTTCTTTTTGGTATATTTAAAATAACTTACTTGTATGATTACCGAAAGGTTTTCTGCTAAGAAAATAGCACATACCACTGGAATCATCATTTCTTTTCGAATGGCAATTGCAATTACTGCGATAATCCCGCCAATGGTTAAACTACCAGTATCACCCATAAAAACAGAAGCCGGATACGCATTATACCATAAAAATCCAACCAAGGCTCCTACAAATGCTGCGATATATACCGTCATTTCTCCCGAATTTGGAATGTACATGATGTTCAAATAATCGGAAAAAATAATATTCCCCGATACAAATGTGAACAAGCCTAGGGTTAGAACAGAAATAGCTGAAGTACCTGCCGCCAAACCATCGATTCCATCGGTTAAATTGGCACCATTGGAAACAGCAGTGATGATCAAAATAACCATTGGGATAAAGACCAACCAAGCATAACTTTTATAATCATCCCCCATAAATGAAAGAATTTCAGCATAATCAAACTCGTTATTTTTCATGAACGGTATTGTGGTGGCTGTAGATTTTTCTTCTAAATCTGAAGGTTTAATATTGTTTTCAATTTTCACACGGGAGGTTAACGTATCTTTTCGAACGGTAACATCTGGACTCAAGTACAATACAGTACCTACAATTAAGCCCAAACCTACTTGACCAATTACTTTAAATATTCCTTTTAATCCTTGTTTGTCTTTTTTAAATATCTTGATATAATCATCAATAAATCCGATAGTTCCCATCCATATCGTTGTCATAATCAACAAAATAATGTAGATGTTATTTAATTTTGCCAATAAAAACACAGGAATCAATGTAGCTAATATGATGATGATACCGCCCATAGTTGGAGTACCCGCTTTAGCCGTTTGACCTTCTAATCCTAATTCGCGAACCGTTTCACCTACCTGTTGATTTCTCAAATAGTTGATGATTTTTTTACCGTAAATTGTAGCGATCAATAACGACAAAATAAAGGCTAATGCCGAACGAAAAGTAATGTATTGGAACACCCCTGCCCCAGTAACATCAAATGTTTTGTCTAAATATTGAAAAATATAGTATAACATAATTTTGGTTTCGTTTTAAAGGTTACAATGGTCTTTCTACTTTTGTAATTGTTGTAATAATTCGGTAACTGTTTTTAAATCATCAAAATCATAGCGCACACCTTGTATTTCTTGATACGTTTCATGGCCTTTACCCGCAATTAAAATGATGTCGTTAGGATTGGCCAATTGGCATGCAGTTTTTATAGCTTGTTTTCGATCCAATATGGAAAGTGTTTTTTTATAATCCTGAGGAGCAACCCCTTTTTCCATTTCTTGAATGATCGCTTCAGGATCTTCCGTTCTTGGATTATCTGATGTAAAAATGGCTTTATCACTTAATGTGGCAGCTATTGCCGCCATGATAGGGCGTTTACTCGTATCGCGATCTCCGCCGCAGCCTACCACTGTGATCAACTGTTCGTTTTTAGTACGAATATCACCAATAGTCTGTAATACATTTTCTAATGCATCTGGTGTATGCGCATAATCTACAATTGCCGTAATTTTCGTGTTAGAAACTATAAATTGAAACCTGCCTGATACGCTTTCCAATTCTGAAAGCAAACGCAAAGCTTCTACTTTTTCAATTCCTAATTCTACCGCAACTGCAAAAATGGCGAGTAAATTATAAGCGTTGAACGAGCCAATTAATTTTACCCAAACTTCATTTTCATTGATTTTCAATAACAATCCCGACAATTGATTCTCTAATATTTGAGCTTTATAATCGGCATAGGATTTTAAGGCATAAGTGATTTTTTTTGCTTTTGTATTTTGGAGCATGATGCTTCCATTTTTGTCATCTCCGTTTGTAATTGCAAAAGCGGACTTAGACAACTGATCAAAAAAAACTTTTTTTACATCGCGATATTCAGCAAAAGTATTATGATAGTCTAAATGATCATGAGATAAATTGGTAAAAACACCACCCGCAAATTCCAATGCAGCTGTTCGTTTTTGATGAATACCATGCGAACTCACTTCCATAAAACAAAATTCGCAACCATTTTGAACCATTTGATCCAAATAATAATTGAGTGTTAATGAGTCGGGCGTAGTATGAGTTGCTTTAAACTCGTCTGCATCCACCATTATTTTAACCGTTGATAACAATCCTACTTTATATCCAGCTTTTTTAAAGAGTTGGTATAATAAAGAGGCTATTGTCGTTTTTCCATTGGTACCGGTTACGCCCACTAATTTGATCTTATCAGCAGGATTATCATAATAATTAGCCGCTAAAAATGCCAATGCTTCATTGGTATCGGCTACTTGAATGTATGTAACATTATCATGAAGAGCTGTTGGAAATATCTCACAAATAATTACGCGAGCACCCAAAGAGATTGCTTTTTCAATATAATCATGACCGTCTGAAAGAGTTCCTCGAATGGCCACAAAAACAGCGTCCAATTCGATTTTTCTGGAATCAAATTCAATTTTCGAAATAGCCACATCGGTAGCTCCATGAACTGCTTCTAGGCTTACTTTATACAATATGTCTTTAAGGCGTTTCACGATAATTCGATAATAATGGTTTGATTTTTATTTATTTTTTGCCCCGATGAAATGGATTGTTTTTTAACGCGTCCGATGCCCATAACCTTAACTTTCAATCCTAAATTTTCCAATAAAGCCACAGCATCCATTGCTTCCATTCCTTTTACATTAGGAACAACATGGTCTTCTTTTACAACATCTTGGTAATAATTAGCATATTTTTTTTCTTGAGAAACTACTTTTGCATCGATGTTTTTTATATGGTTTGTAGCGGGCGAATCGGTAAATATTTTTTGAGCAATTCTTTTGAATACAGGCCCAGCAACATCGGCTCCATAATATCCAACTGATTTATCAGGCTTGTGAATCACTACAATACAAGAATATTTAGGTTGTACCGCAGGAAAATACCCAACAAAAGATGAAGCATAATACATATCGGGTTTGCCATAATTAACTTGAGCTGTACCTGTTTTTCCAGACATTGAAAAATCTTTAGAATACAATTTAGAACCGGTTCCTTTTTTGACCACATTTTCTAAAACAGCATGTACTTTATTTAGTGTTTCTTGCGAACATATTTTTGGATGAATTACTTCGGTGTTGAACTTTTTGATGGTTTTGTTCCATTCTTTTACTTCACTCACAAACAAAGGCTTCACCATTACGCCATTATTTGCCACTGCATTATATAAAGTTATGGTTTGTAATGGGGTAACCATTAATCCATATCCAAATGCCATCCAAGGCAAACTGGTTCCCGACCAACTACTTGTTCCTGGATAGGGAATAAAGGCCCTACCTTCTCCTTTAATGGGTAATCCAAGCGGCTTATTCAAACCGTAACTATTTATTCGATCTACAAATTGTTTTGGATTGTTTTTATAATTATTGAAAACCGATTGCACCAAAACTGTATTCGATGATACTTCAAAACCTTTGGCCAAGGATATTTTACCATAACCGCCTTTATGAGAATCTCTTACCCAACTCTTATAATACTGAATTTGTCCTCCACGTGAATCATATACCGTGCTCGTATCAGCTTTTTTATCTTCTAAAACCGCAATCAGATCGACCAATTTAAACGTAGAACCGGGCTCGTGAGATTCTGCAATGGCATAATTTTGAGTTTCAAAATAGGTTCCATCTTCTGCTCTTCCTAAATTGGCAATCGCTTTAACATGGCCTGTTTTGGTCTCCATAACAACTACACATCCGTGATCAGCTTTATAAATCTCCAATTGTTTTAGTAAGGCATGGTGGGCGATATCCTGAATATACACATCAATTGTCGATATGATATCATAGCCATCTTGCGGATCTTTTTCATTGACATCACTTATGGGTTTCCATTGATTTTTTGCAATTTTTTGCATCATTCGATGACCATTTTTACCATTCAAATATGCTCTAAAGGCATATTCCAATCCCTTCCCATCTTCATTAGATCGTTCATAACCAATGGTTCGCTTTGCAACTAAACCAATTGGATGTTTGCGTACGGTTTTTTGTTTGATTATGACACCGCCTTTATTAGCCCCTTTTTTGAATATGGGAAACGATTTTAAACGAACTTGTTCGGTGTAACTCAGTTTTTTTGCAATGTAGGCATAGCGGCTTTTATGCGCTCTAGCTTTCTGCAATTTGGCCTGATAATACCCAGAAGGCTTACCAAACATAGACGATAATGAGTCTGACAGCGCTTTTACATTGTTGTTAAAAAGAGTATCGGCAGGCACTACCGCATCAAAATACACTTCATATTCCGGAATAGAGGTAGCTAATAAACTGCCGTCAGCAGAGTATACGTTTCCTTTGTTTGCAGGAATAGGAAAATTTTTAACGGTTCGTTTGTTTCCTAATTCTCGAAAATACTTTCCTTCGACCCATTGTATGTTGTTGAGTTTGATCAAAACCAATGCCGCCATTATGAAAAACAGAACGGCTACAAAATACATGCGATACGATATTTTTTTATCTTCTATTGCCATATCTTTAATTTATCCCAAAAACTCTTTTTATTCTTTTTACTTTCAACCACTATTTTTACAGGAGGCACTTCCGAAGGCACAATTTGTCGCACTTCCATTTTTTGAGCCACGGTCGATTCCATTTTTAATTTCATCAATTCAGAACGTTTGTCTACAAACTCAGACCGCAATTCTTTAACTTGATTGGTCAACTCTGTAATCTTATAATTTTTAGCATCATATTGGTGATTATTAGCAATCATGATCATTCCTAATATCACTAGAAAAACAATAAATTTCCAATTTTTAAGTGCATCGTCACTAACCAGAAACTTGGCTTTTAATAAACTGTAAATTCCGTTTTTCATGTATTATATTTTTTCTGCTACTCTTAATTTTGCACTTCGCGCTCTATTATTTATCGCAATTTCCGCTTCAGTGGGGACAATTAATTTTTCAACCATTTTAAATGGCACTTCAAAATTTCCAAAAAAATCACGCTCGGGTTCACCTTCAAACAAGCCGTTTCTAAAAAAACGTTTGACCAATCGGTCTTCTAACGAGTGATACGAAATTACACTCAATCGACCCCCAGGCTTTAATATTTCTAACGACTGCTCTAAGAATTCCTTCAATACGTCCATTTCTTGGTTGACTTCAATTCGAATAGCTTGATAAATTTGAGCCAATATCTTATTGCTTTTGTGAGCCGGTAAAAATTTAGCCAAAACCTGTTTCAATTGTTCCGAGTTTTTAATCTCTTTATCTTTTCGAGCCATTACAATTACATTTGCCATAGCTCTGGCATTTTTTAATTCGCCATACTGAAACAAAACACGAGCAATAGTTTGTTCATCATATTCATTTATTACATGGTAAGCACTCAATTCCCCTTTTTGATTCATTCGCATATCTAATTCTGCCTCAAATCGGGTCGAAAAACCGCGCTCAGCCACATCAAACTGATGGGATGAAACACCCAAATCAGCCAAAATACCATCCACTTGTTTTATGCCGTGAAAACGCAAAAAACGTTTTATAAATCTGAAATTTTCATTGATCAACAAAAAACGATCATCTACGATCGCATTATGCAATGCATCAACATCTTGATCAAAAGCAATAAGTTTTCCATTTACCCCTAAACGACTTATCATCTCACGAGAATGACCACCACCGCCAAAAGTAACATCAACATAAATCCCGTCAGGATTAATATTTAATCCATCCACCGTTTCTTTTAATAATACCGGATTATGATAATCCATCTTCGTCGTCATTTAAATTACCCATTACTTCTTCCGCTAATTCAGCAAAATCATCCGTTGCATTTTCAATTGCATTTTCATAGCAGCCTTTATCCCATATTTCTACGATATTAATAGCTGAATTCAATACAATATCTTTTTCAATTTGAGCAAATACCACTAAATCTTTTGGAATCAAAAGCCTTCCAGTAGCATCTATTTCCACCATTTTGACCCCTGCAGTAAATCGTCTAATAAAATCATTGTTCTTTTTAACAAAACGATTTAATTTATTGATTTTCAACATCATTTTATCCCACTCTGCCATAGGAAACAATTCCAAGCATGGCTGAAAAACAGATCGTTTCAATACGAATCCTTCCTCCAAAGAACCCAATTGTTTCTTTAGTGTCGTTGGCAACATTAGACGCCCTTTAGCATCCACCTTGCATTCGTATGTTCCAATTAATGTTTTCAATTCTATTTCTGTTTGAATAAGGACAAAATTAAATAAATTTTACCACTTTTTACCACAAAATACCACTTTGTTAATAAGTTTTCAGAAAAATAAGTCTTAAAAAACCACTTTAGTTTTATTACTTTTTAAAAAGTCCTCAAAAATTAAACACTTCAACTGCTTGCAGAAAAGTAAAACCTTCAAAATCATATTGTTAATTACTTGATTGAAATTGTTGATAACTAAAAAATTTTCAAAATCAACAACTATGGATCGGGTTTATTTTTTTCTTTGCTTTCCATAATAAAATAGTATATTTGTCAAATAGGACAACCAAAATTTTAAGTGGCATTTATGTTAAAAAAAGAAAAGAAATACACCTATTTTGAAGCTGGAGAAGGAACCCCAATCATTATTTTACATGGTTTAATGGGTGGCCTGAGTAATTTTGAAGGTGTAGCGGAATTTTTTCCACCAAAAGGGTACAAAGTAGTCATCCCTGAATTACCCATTTACACCCAAAATATTTTAAAAACCAACGTAAAAGCATTTTCAAAATTTGTTAAAGATTTTATTCTTTATAAAGGTTTTGATCAGGTAATTTTAGTAGGAAATTCTTTAGGAGGTCACATTGGTTTATACCACACTAAAATGTATCCAAGTTTAGTAAAAGCACTTGTTATTACTGGTAGTTCTGGATTATATGAAAGTGGAATGGGTGAGAGTTATCCAAAACGTGGCGACTATGAATACATCAAAAAGAAAGCTGAAGATGTATTTTATGATCCAAAAATTGCTACGAAAGAAATTGTAGATGAAGTGTTTGCAACAGTAAATGATCGCATCAAATTGATCAAAACATTAACTATTGCGAAAAGTGCAATTCGTCACAATATGGCAAAAGACTTGCCGAAAATGACAACACCAACCTGTATTATTTGGGGCAAAAACGATAAAGTTACACCGCCAAATGTAGCCGAAGAATTCAACAAACTATTACCTAATTCTGAGTTGTTTTGGATAGACCATTGTGGCCACGCCGCTATGATGGAACATCCTGATGCCTTCAATAAAATATTATTTGATTGGCTTCAAAAAAATAATCTCTAATAAAAGTACTTCCGAATTAATTTCGGAATTCCATACAAATTAGATTCTGAATCGAATTCAGAATGACACTATACATGTTATGAAAATTAATACCGCCGAATTTGTCATAAGTAATTCAGAAGTTGATAAATGTCCGAAAGAACGTTTGCCCGAATATGCATTTATTGGTCGTTCCAATGTAGGTAAATCTTCCTTAATCAATATGTTGACCAATCATAAAAATTTGGCAAAAACATCTTCAAAACCAGGAAAAACGCAATTGATCAACCATTTTAAAATCAATAGTAATTGGTTTTTAGTAGATTTACCTGGTTATGGATATGCGCGAGTATCTAAAAAAACAAAAGCTGTTTTCCAACAATTCATTATGGATTATTTCGAACAAAGGGAACAGCTAATATGTGCTTTTGTATTGATTGACATCCGATTGGAAGCTCAAAAGATTGATTTAGAATTCATGGAATACTTAGGCGAGAGCGAAATTCCGTTTGCAATTATTTTTACAAAATCCGATAAATTAGGAAAAAATAAAGTCAACAACCATGTTGAGGCCTATAAAAAACAATTATTAGCAGGCGATTGGGCTGAAATGCCGCCTTATTTTGTAACTTCATCATTAGAAGCCATTGGTCGCGAAGGAATTTTAGAATACATCCATCAAATTAACGAAGATATATTCAAAAACGAAGGATTTATATAAGATAAAAAGAGCCGCAATTTGCGGCTCTTTTTATGCTTTTAATTCCATTTTCTCTGCAAAATAATCACAAAAATCACGCATGGTGTCTGCCATTTTTTCATCGGCCGTAGCCCGTTGAAATGTATCGGCCATAGCTACTAAGGTTTGATGAAAAAATTGCTTCATTTCGTCTACAGGCATATCTTTTGTCCATAAATCAATACGAAGGGTTTCTTTTGCTTTACTATCCCAAACCGACAACAAGAGTGCTTTTGCTTCCTCTTGTTCCACGCCACCATCTTGTGCCGTCCACATTAATTTTTCAGGCACATTATTATCGTCTAGACCTACCGTAATTTTAATATCTGATTTTTTCATAAACGTATTATTGCTTTTTGGGTTTGTACTTAGCGTTATCAAAAATGGTCTTGGTATCCATTGCCATTAACTGATCTAACGTCACGTCTTCATTATTTTCCATATAACTCCTCACAATTTGCCAACCCAACCATTGACCTACCCGACCTGGTGTTTGGTTGTCGATTTCTAAATAGAATTTAGAAAATGGAGCCGGATAAATAAAACGTTGCTCATTCTTTGGATTAGCGTCAAACAAAAGCTTATTTTCTACTAAATTACTCCACATATAGTATTCGTTCTCCTGACAAAATTTTAGTTGCATGTCGGTATAACCTATCTTTTGCGCATCAGAATATTCTGGGATAAGTTTATCTTTTATATACAATTCTTTTCCATAATAAATCATAGCCGACAGCAAAGTGCGATCACTAGGAGTAGCAATTTTACCATAACAAAAACTAGAAACTAGATTGGGTACAATTTGATTTTCTTCCAATTCTACTTTTTTATATTCTGGAAAATCAACATAAAAACGATGATTTTTTCCCAAATAACAATCTAAAGATACCAACGCTAATGTATCTACATAAAATACTTTTCCTTCCATATCAACCTCATTGATGAGTGTAATTACTCGTGGCGTCTTATATTTTGGGAAATAATACTGTACATGGGCAAATAATTTTTCAAGATCACTTTCAACCTTTCCAAGGGTTGGGTATTTCAGTTGCACCTCTTGATACAGTTCTTTTAGTAATGGGTTTTTCATTTTGTTTACCCAAACTGAATCGGGATTACCTGCTGGAAAAAAGAACGGATACTTTGCCTTTATTTGAGAAAGTTCTTCTGGTTTCGAACCAAAAAAGACTTGATCAAATCGCTCAACTTTAAAAGTGACCGGAATTTGTGCTACCGCTTCTTCAATTTTACTTTCTTCTTTGCATGCAAATAAAGAAACTGCAATTAGCGCAAATAATAATTGCTTCATATGGCGTATTTTAATAATTTTACTAACGAAATATTCGGATACAAATATACAGTTATCGACTCATAAATTTTCATAAAAAATGACAAATTCTACACCTTTTCAAGCGGAAAAAATAAATGAATTCATTGTAAAATGGTTAATTGATTATGCTACAAACGCAAAAGTAAAGGGATTTGTTGTGGGCATCTCTGGCGGAATTGATAGTGCACTCACCTCAACACTTTGTGCACAAACAGGATTTCCTACATTATGTATTGAAATGCCAATTCACCAAGCAGAAAGTCATGTAAATCGTGCGAATGAGCACATTGCACAACTAAAAAACAGATTCCCCAATGTTCAAAGTGAACGAGCCGATCTAACACCTGTTTTCGAACAATTCAAAGCACAAGTGCCTTCTACTGCAAATGAAACGGCTTTGGCATTGTCTTTAGCCAATACACGAGCTCGCTTGCGCATGACTACTTTATATTATTTTGCTGGATTACATGGATTTTTAGTCGCAGGAACCGGAAATAAAGTGGAAGATTTTGGTGTCGGATTTTTTACAAAATATGGCGACGGTGGCGTCGATGTTAGTCCGATTGCCGATCTCGTAAAAAGTGAAGTGCGCCAATTAGCTGCCTACTTGGAAGTCCCCCAAAGTATTTTAAAAGCAAAACCTACCGACGGTCTTTTTGGTGATGATCGAAGTGATGAAGACCAAATTGGTGCCAATTATGATGAATTAGAATGGGCGATGAAACAAATGGAATTGGGTAAAAAGGCGACTAATTTCTCTGGAAGAGAAGCCACAGTTTTTGAAATTTATAAACGCCTTCATTTGGCCAACCAACACAAAATGCAACCCATACCAGTTTGCTTACTTCCCAAGGATCTAAAATAATTATCTTGCTAATTAACAGCTAATTACAATATTTTATTACTAACTTTGAACTGTTAGTAATCGTACTGTAATAATTTCGCTATGATCAATTTATGTGTTGCAGATAGTGCTCCAGTGGTTGCCTTTGGGATTCATGCCTATTTTAAGAATCATGCAGAGATTGCATGCATTTCTATAGCAAAAAATCTAGATAATTTACTTAAAGAATTAGATTCTAAAGAAATTCAACTCTTACTTATGGATATAGATTTAGAAGGTTTTACAAGCCTTCGCGACCTCAAAAGCCTATTGAATGATTATCCCCAAATAAAAATAATAGCATTTACTAACGCCGCAGAAAAAGTGTATGCAGAAACGGTTTTAAAACTAGGTGTGACCACTTTTATTTCAAAAAAAACAGCCTTAGATATCGTAGAAGAAACACTACTGCTTGCAGCTAAAGGAGCTATGTATCAAAAGAATAGTCCAGCTTCCAAAGCACAAGAAAAAAAACCTGAACGCCTATATAAAAAAATATCAAACCGTGAAATTGAAGTGCTTCGGTATTTGAGCAGTGGAAAAAAAAACAAAGAAATTGCTCAGATTTTAAATATTGATGAAAAAACAATCAGTACTTATAAATTAAGACTACTGACAAAATTAAATGTGACCAACTTGGTAGATTTGCTACAAATAGCAAAAGATTTGGAAATTATCTAATGATAGCGCGACAAAACCCTTCCCAATCGTTTTGAAAAAATATGGGTCAGCCCTAAATAAGCCATAACCATTTCCAATGACTCTCGATTGTCCTGTTCCTCTTCTGCAGTAAGGTTGTTTTTTAAATCGTCAATAATGTTATTGACCAAATACCAACGCAACGTAATGATGGTCTCCGTCACATACTGACTGATTGTCTCTTCCTTTTGCTTGACATAAATTTGTTGTACTTCCCATTTATGAAGCACTTCCCGTTCTTCATTCATTAATATTGAAGTTACTTCATGTGCCAATTCTTCGGGAAGGTGAATTAAATATTTTTCCAATTCAAACGCTTCGTTCTCATTAAAATAGGCAATCAAATGATTGTAAATAGCTTTAAATAAAGGATTGGCTAATTCTACCTCATCTTCTTGCAAACTCATATATACCCTTTGAAATACTTTGAAATTCTTTCTTTCAATTACTTCGGTATATTCGCCTTCCTCATTTTCTGTCAAAATACTGTCTTCAAATTCTACTTCTTTAGATCCGTATAACAATAAGATTTGGATGATTTTATGTTCTAATTCGTATTGAATATCAACTTTAGAGGCAGGCTCAGTTGTATCATTCTTAACAACCTGAAATGCCTTTTGTTCTTCTTTGTAATGCTTGTTCGCTTCCGTAAGATCTTTTTTAACCAACTGCGCTAAAGTATTAAAAAGCACATCTTCAGAAATATCCATTATTCTTGAACATTCTTTGATGTAAACTTCACGCTTGATACGATCTGGAATCTTTGAAATACTAACTACCATATCGCGAATTAAATCCGCTTTTTTTATGGGATCGTTCTTTGCTTCAAGCATCAACAAAGACGCTTTGAACTGAATGAAATCTTTTGCATTTTCTTCAAAATAGAGCTGTAAGGCTTCAAAGGAAGTTTTTCGAGCAAAACTATCGGGATCGTCACCATCGGGGAACGTACAAACTTTTACATTCATTCCGGCTTCCAAAATCAAATCGATTCCACGAATTGAAGCACGAAGACCCGCCGCATCACCATCAAAAAGTACGGTAATATTTGGCGTCAAACGATTGATCAATCGAATTTGATCGGGTGTTAATGCTGTTCCGGAAGACGCCACTACATTCTCAATACCGGCTTGATGCATTTGAATTACATCGGTATATCCTTCTACTAAATAGCAATTATTCAGCTTGGCAATAGCTTGTTTCGCATGAAAAATGCCATACAATACTTTACTCTTGTGGTAAATATCACTTTCGGGCGAATTGAGGTATTTTGCGGCTTTCTTATCGTTGGTCAAAATACGACCGCCAAACCCTAAAACCCGACCGCTCATGCTTTGAATAGGAAACATCACTCGTCCTTTAAACCGGTCAAATTGCTTGTCGTCTTTTACTATTGACAACCCCGTTTTGTCTAAATACTCTAATTTGTATCCTTTTCCCAGCGCTTCTTTGGTAAAAGCATCCCAAGTTTCTGGTGAATAACCCAAACCAAATTTCTTGATGGTTTCTGAAGTAAATCCACGTTCTTTAAAATATGATAATCCAATTGCTTTTCCTTCTTCCGTTTCTAATAAAGTGTGGTGAAAATATTTCTGTGCAAATTCAGACATCAAGTACATACTCTCTTTCTCGTTGGCTTGCGCAGTATCTTCATCCGTTTGAACCGTTTCTTCTATTTCAATATTGTATTTTACTGCCAAGTATTTGATGGCTTCTGGATACGTAAAATGCTCGTGTTCCATTAAAAATGTTACCGCATTTCCACCTTTACCCGATGAAAAATCTTTCCAAATTTGCTTTACAGGAGATACCATAAACGAAGGCGACTTTTCATTTACAAACGGACTCAAACCTTTCAAATTACTTCCGGCACGTTTGAGTTGTACAAAATCACCAATAACCTCCTCAACTCGGGCGGTTTCAAATACTTTTTCTATGGTGTCTTTTGATATCAATTTTGATTTTCAGATTTTAGTTTTTCAGAAATTGGAAAAACGAATTCAAAGTTACAAAGTTAATCCATAAAAAAAGGTTTAAAAACAAAAAAGTACTTCATTGCTGAAGTACTTTTTCAAAACAAAGAACTTAACCTAACTCTTACTTTTAATTAAAATCAAAGCGTATACCTAAGGAAACGTTGTTTTGATCTATTGTATTGTGTTTGAACATCGGATTTAAGTCATATTTAACATATAGACTG
>DALYCS010000026.1:0-5688 GCA_031973615.1 Flavobacterium sp.
CAGATCAAATACTTTTTCGTGAACTTCTTCAGGTGTACAATTTTCTTTGTCAACCTTATTGATTACTACGCAAGGTTTTAATCCTAAATCAATCGCTTTTTGCAATACAAATCGCGTTTGAGGCATTGGACCTTCAAATGCATCTACTAAAAGACACACACCGTCAGCCATATTAAGTACGCGTTCCACCTCGCCACCAAAGTCGGCGTGACCTGGTGTATCAATAATATTGATTTTTGTTCCTTTATACGTAACCGAAACGTTTTTAGAAGTAATGGTAATACCTCTTTCACGTTCTAAATCATTATTATCAAGGATTAAGTCTCCTGTGTTTTCGTTTTCACGAAACAATTGACAGTGGTACATAATTTTATCAACCAAAGTAGTTTTACCGTGGTCAACGTGTGCAATAATTGCGATGTTTCTAATAGAAGTCATTTATTTTATTTTTGAAAGTGCAAAGGTAATCTTTATTTTAATAAAAACACTATAGTAATCAACTCTTTAGTTGAAAATTAAAGGAGTATACAAATAAAAAAAAAGCCCTCATAAAGAGAGCTTTAGTGTATTTTCTAACTACGTACTATAATGAAGCAACGTGTTTCGTTAACTTTGATTTTAAGTTAGACGCTTTGTTATCATGAATGATATTTTTCTTAGCTAACTTATCAATCATTGAAATTACAGTTGATAATTTTGCAGAAGCTTCAGCTTTATCAGTTGCTAAACGAATAGCTTTGATTGCATTACGAGTGGTTTTGTGTTGGTATCTATTCAACACTCTTTTTTTCTCGTTACTTCTAATTCTCTTTAAAGCAGATTTATGATTTGCCATTTTGTTCTTTTTTTTTAATTGTAATAATTGTTATAAACTACTAGTTAAAAAAGAAAAACCTCCCACAACTTAATAACAGTCACTTTGGTTTTAACTAATAAAACAATAATCGAGACACCAATTACTATTTTATAAAACTTATTTACAACTAATTTTGTAGCCCGTAGGGGAATCGAACCCCTCTTACCAGGATGAAAACCTGGCGTCCTAACCGATAGACGAACGGGCCATTACATTATTTTGTAATGCGAGTGCAAAAATACAACTATTTTTTATTCCTGCAAGTGCTAAAATAAAAAAAACAGTTTTTTTTTAATAGGCTTTTGCAAACAATACGCGGCCTATTGAAGGAGCGCCTGTCAAGATACATTTCCCGGCTTCTTCTACACGATCCAATGCAATACAACGAATGGTTGCCTTCGTTAATTCTTTAATTTTTTCTTCAGTAGCTGCAGTACCATCCCAATGGGCCGCTAAAAAACCTCCTTTTGTTTCCAACAACTCTTTGAATTCTTCAAAAGTATCGACAGAAGTAATATGTGTGTTTCTATAATCCAAAGCACTAGCAAACATTTCATCTTGGATCGTTGCCAATAAATTTTGAATATAAGCAGTTACCCCTTCTTGAGCGACCACTTCTTTGGATAAATTATCTCTTCGTGCAATTTCATAGGTGCCATTTTCCAAATCATTTGGCCCAACTGCAATTCGAACAGGCACTCCTTTCAACTCCCATTCCGCAAATTTGAACCCTGGCTTTTGAGTATCACGGTTATCATATTTTACTGAAATTCCTAATTTTCGTAAAGCTTCAACCAAACCATTCACATGTTTCGAAATGGCATCAAATTGTTCTTCCGTTTTATAAATTGGAACAATAACAACTTGTATAGGAGCTAAATTGGGTGGCAACACCAAACCTTTATCATCTGAATGTGTCATAACCAAAGCACCCATTAATCGGGTGGAAACACCCCAAGAGGTACCCCAAACATATTCTTGTTTTCCTTCTTTATTGGCAAATTTTACATCAAAAGCTTTGGCAAAATTTTGACCCAAAAAGTGAGAAGTTCCTGCTTGTAAAGCTTTTCCATCTTGCATTAGTGCCTCAATACAATACGTTTCATCTGCTCCAGCAAATCGTTCTGTCTCTGTCTTCAATCCTTTTATTACGGGTATTGCCATAAAATTTTCAACAAAATCAGCATATACATGCATCATTTTTTCTGATTCTTCAATGGCTTCTTGTCGGGTAGCATGAGCGGTATGTCCTTCTTGCCATAAAAATTCTGCAGTTCGTAAAAATAAACGCGTACGCATTTCCCATCGTACTACATTGGCCCACTGATTAATCAACAAAGGTAAATCTCTATAAGATTGCACCCATCCTCTATAAGTAGACCATATAATAGCTTCACTAGTTGGGCGCACGATCAATTCTTCTTCCAACTTAGCATTTGGATCTACCATTAATTTTCCAGGACGAGACTCATCATTTTTTAAACGATAATGCGTAACTATGGCACATTCTTTAGCAAAACCTTCGGCATTTTTTTCTTCTGCCTCAAACATACTTTTCGGTACAAAAAGAGGAAAATAGGCATTACTATGCCCAGTTTCTTTAAACATTTTATCTAACTGGGCTTGCATTTTTTCCCAAATTGCATAGCCGTATGGTTTTATTACCATACATCCTCTTACCCCTGAATTTTCTGCTAAATCAGCTTTTACCACTAATTCATTATACCATTTGGAATAATCTTCTGCTCGTGTTGTTAAGTTCTTACTCATTGTAAATATTTTGGCACAAAAATTGTTTGTATAAATTTTAACTAAAATGTTTGGCAAAAATAGTTAAATTTGGAGTGTCCAACAATAAAAAAAAGAGTTATGAAAACTTATTACCCTATTCATCTTAAGAAATGTGGATTTTTCTTTATTGGAATTGTTGCAATTATTACTACTTCGTGTGGTTCTTACCAAAATGTTTCATATTATGAAAATGATGGGATTTACTCAACTTCAACGACTAAAAGAGAATCAATTTCAAGAACTAACAACGAGGTTACTCCAGAAAAATCGGACGAATATGCTCAAAAATTTAGAGCAATGCAAAACGACTACACCTATTTTACCGATGTAGATTCCTATCAATCAACCACTCCTCAAGATACAGCAGTTATTGTTTACAAGACCAATTACAACGATCAAAATTATGCAGGGTGGGGAAATAATTCCACTGCAGTTACAATCAATTATTACGACACCGGATTTGGATGGAACAATTGGTATTCACCTTATTGGGGGTATAGCAACTTCGGCTGGGGATGGAACTCTTGGTACGGAAATAATTGGGGATGGGGCTGGAATTCTTGGTACGGACCCAATTGGGGCTATGGATGGAATGCATGGTATGGAAATGGATATTATGGTCCTGGATGGGGCGGTTACTACACCAACAACTGGGGTTGGTACGGCTATCGCGGGCGAAATGTAGCCTACAACGGAGGCCGACGAGGCGGAAACGGTTACTATAATTCGGGTTCTGGTAGAAATGGCTCCTATACCAATCATGGAAGAAGATCAGATGTATCAAATTACAATGGAACACCCAGAACTGTAACACCTAGAAATTCGTTTCAAAATCCGAGATCTTCACAGCAAATCAATATAAATCCTAGAGCCACAGGTTCTCAATCTTATGCACCAAGAGAAAACAGTACAGTAACACCTAGAACTAACACTTCTGAACCAAGAAACACCAATTCAACTTCTGAACCTCGAAATAACAACTACACCCCTAGAAATAATTCCAATTTTTCTTCTCCAAGAAGTAGCTCTTCGGGAGGTAATTTTGGCGGAGGCGGTCGTTCTGGCGGTGGAGGCGGAAGAGGCGGAAGAGGTTAATTTACGTTTGATATAATTAATATAAAATGAAAAAAATACTTTTATCCTTAATATTAGGAACTTCATTATTATCCCAAGCACAAGAAACAACTAGCAATGACGGATTGCGCTATGCATTAAATAATCTAACCGGAACGGCTCGTTTTAGAGGAATGAGTGGCGCTTTTGGAGCATTGGGCGGCGATTTGTCTGCAATAAATGTAAATCCAGCGGGCTCTTTATTTTTCTCGAATAATTACGCAAGTTTATCAGCAAGTTTATACAATGTGCATAATCGTTCTGATTATTTTGGAACTAGAACCAAAGCAAATATGAGTACCCTCGATTTGAATCAAATTGGTGCTGTTTTAATTTTTAATGATGCTTCTGAGAAAAATAATTGGTCTAAAATCGCATTTGCACTAAACTATGACAATACCAATGACTTTGACACTAAAGTGTTTTCCGCAGGTACAAATCCATCACAATCAATAGATCAATATTTTTTAAACAAAGCACAAGGGTTGCCTGTTGAATATGTAACACTTCAAAACAACGAAAGTATTTCTGATTTATATATGTACTTGGGCGAAACCAGTGGATTAGGATTTCCTGCTCAACAAGCAATGATGGCTTATCAAGCCTATTTAATTGAATCAGAAGGTCCAGATTCCTATTTTTCAAACGTAAATCATATTGGAGGTGATTTTGATCAAGAAAATTATATTACTGCAACGGGTTATAACGGTAAACTATCTGCCAATTTAGCGACATCCTACAAAAACAGATTGTTTTTAGGGATGAACTTGAATGCCCATTTTACAGACTATGTAAAAGCAAGCACAGTATTCGAATCCAACGATAATGCTATATTTTCTAGTGGTTATACAGCAACTGCACAGCAATTTGATAACGAGTTATACACCTATGGAACAGGATTTTCTTTAAATTTAGGAGCCATTGTAAAAATCTCAGATGCATTTAGAGCAGGAATTGCCTACGAATCACCCACATGGTATCGTTTAACTGATGAATTAACACAACGCTTAATTGTTAATACTACTGATGGCACTGAAAACTTTCAAGAAGTTATTGCACCAAATGTAGTAAACCTTTATCCTGCCTACAAAATCCAAACCCCAAGTAAAATTACATATAGTGGAGCCATTATTTTTAATAAAAAAGGGCTTTTAAGTATCGACTATGCCATGAAAGATTATAGCAACATCAAGTTTAAGCCTACAAATGATTCTTTTTATAGCAACTTAAATTCTCAAATGAACCAACAATTTAAAAACGCCTATGAACTCCGAATTGGCGGTGAGTACAAAATTAATAAATGGAGTATTCGAGGAGGGTATCGTTTTGAAGAAAGTCCCTATAAATTAACTAGTGCTATGAGCGACTTGATTGGATATTCTGGCGGATTAGGTTATAATTTTGGTGAAAGTAAATTGGATTTTGCTTTTGCAAACGACCGCCGAAGCCAACAAATAGCATTCATATCTTCTGGAATGACCGATGCGGCACAAGTAAGAACTTCAAACAATAATGTAACCGTTACCTATTCGATCTATTTTTAGAAATTACAATCCAAAATATTTCAGAACCACTTCTACTTTTGAAGTGGTTTTTTTTATGTAATTTTGCACACCGAAAGTTCGGAAACAAATAGAAAAACATGAGAACCAAATCGTTAAAAAAAAATAAAATCAATGTCATTACACTGGGTTGTTCCAAAAACACCTATGATAGTGAAGTTTTGATGGGACAATTGAAAGCCAATGGCAAAGACGTTGCGCATGAAACTGAAGGAAATATTGTGGTCATCAACACCTGTGGATTCATTGATAATGCGAAGGAAGAATCGGTGAACACGATATTGGAATATGTAGACAAAAAAGACCAAGGCATTGTTGACAAAGTTTTTGTTACCGGTTGTTTGTCGGAACGATATCGTCCCGATT
>DALYCS010000026.1:5698-9740 GCA_031973615.1 Flavobacterium sp.
CTACTTTTAAAAGCCCTAGGAGCCGACTACAAGCATGAACTATTAGGCGAGCGAATGACTACTACTCCAAAAAATTACGCTTATTTAAAAATAGCAGAAGGCTGTGATCGTCCTTGTAGTTTTTGTGCCATTCCCTTAATGCGAGGAAAACATGTTTCACAGCCTATTGAAAAATTAGTAAAAGAAGCAGAAGGTTTAGCTAAAAAAGGCGTAAAAGAACTGATACTTATTGCGCAAGATTTGACCTATTATGGATTGGATTTGTACAAAAAACGTAATCTAGCGGAACTTTTGGAAAATCTTGCCAAAGTAGATGGTATTGAATGGATTCGTTTGCATTATGCTTTTCCAAGTGGTTTTCCAATGGACGTTTTAAATTTGATGAAACGCGAACCAAAAATTTGTAATTATATTGACATCCCATTACAACATATCTCAGATGCCATATTAAAATCCATGAAGCGTGGAACTACAAAAGAAAAAACTACGAAATTATTACAAGAATTTAGAGAGCGTGTTCCGGGAATGGCCATTCGCACCACACTAATTGTTGGATATCCTGGAGAAACTCAAGAAGATTTTGAAATTTTACGAGATTGGGTTCAAGAAATGAAATTTGAGCGTTTGGGTTGTTTTACCTATTCCCACGAAGAAAACACCGGGGCTTATGCACTCGTAGACGATGTTCCACAAGAAGTAAAACAAGCACGTGCAGCAGAAATTATGGATTTACAATCGCAAATTTCCTGGGATTTAAATCAAGAAAAAATAGGGCAAACATTCAAATGTATCATTGACAGAAAGGAAGGTCAATATTTTATTGGAAGAACTGAATTTGACAGTCCAGATGTAGATAACGAAGTACTTGTTGAAGCTTCAAAATTCTATTTAAAGACGGGAGATTTTGTAAATCTAAAAATAATTGATGCTACTGAATTTGACTTATATGCCGAACCAGTATAGCTAATAAACTAGTACATCTATCTATCCTTACAATTATTTTGTAAGGATTTTTTTTTAATGATATTTATCATATTGAAGTAGAAATATTGCTTGTAATTTTGAGTATACGAATTAAAAAAACACTATTATGATTACTAAACACCAATTAATTATTGATTTCCCTGAATTCGAAGAAAAAATTCATTCCTTAAAAATTGAAAATGCACATTTCAAAAAACTATTTGAAAAGTATGATGAATTGGATCACGCGATTTACAACATTGAAACCAATGCAGATCCAAAATCTGAAGATGTATTGAACAAAATGCGAATTGAAAGGGTTGTAGTAAAAGATGAAATCTATGCTTTCTTAATCCACAACTAATGTACCTAATAAGCCACAATCATGTGGCTTATTGAATTTATTCGTTTAATACTCTATTAATTTGAATGAATCGTTTGGCATAGTATGGTTCGTTTGTAGAAGAAATAACTACGCCTGATTGAACAGAAGAATGAATAAATTTGATTTCGCCGTCTAAAACTTCAGTAATCATCCCAACGTGATTGATACTTCCTCTTCCATTGGTTGTAAAAAAAATTAAATCCCCTTTTTGAGCCTGTTCTCTTTCTATTTTTACTCCTGCCCCTACTGCCATTGATCCTGAAGATCGCGGCAAAGTCATGTCTATATTTTTAAAGGTGGTAAAGATTAAACCCGAACAATCAAAACCAGCAGAGGTTGTTCCACCACCACGATAACGTGTTCCAATATATTCAGAAGCTTTTGCAATTAAATATTCTACTTTGGTCATGTTCTCCATAGAAATTGGAGCAACAACAGGTTTTTCGATTACAATATTTTGATGCTTCTCTAATTCTAAATTTCCGAGTTTCACAATTAACAAATAGCCCTCGGGTAAATTCTCAACTACTTCCTCATTTAATTCTTGTAAATCTTTTAGTTTGACATTGTACATTTTGGCAATGCGATACAACGTTTCCCCTTTTTGGACTGTATGTATGGTATTTCCCAATTCATCTTCGCAAACCAGTGGAATTGTAGATACGGGAGCTGAAACTAAAGCCGTTGAAACTTCTACTGGTACAACCACAGGGACAGAAACTTGCTTGGGCTTAACTGGTTGCTCTACTTTAGGCAAGGTTTTTGGTTTTTTCTCAGCTACATTTTTTTTAGTAGCTACAATATTAATTTTATCCCCTATTTGAATCGACTCCGGATTGAGATTCGGATTCATTTCTTTAATCTTTTCTAATGAAATACCATATTTTATCGCAATTTTATATAACGATTCTCCTGCTTCAGCACTATGAAATTCTGGCGCGTCAATGTTTTTTGGAGCTGTTTTTTTCTTTTTTTCTTCATATGTTTTACGTTTGTTAGGGATCAATAATACCGTTTTCAATTGAAGTAATGCGCCTTTAGATTTAGGATTCAATTCATAAATATCGGATTCGGTTACCCCGTATTTTTTTGCAATTACATAAACCGATTCTCCTTCAACAACAGTATGCTTTACGATCTTTTGAGAAAAAACAGTGGATGAAGTAAAAAACAAGAATATTACAATAAGACAATAACGATTCATTTTGGAGTATATTAATTTTTATGTACTAAAGGAGATGCAAGATAAAAAAACTACCCTAATTTATGGGTGTTTTAACATTATTTTATCTTACAAAGGAATATTTATAGACTTGAATTTGCCGTTTTAGGGAACTTTTTACTTTCACTTTTAAAAGTCCATTATGCCTATTCTGTTGTGAATGTCAAAAAAATAACCGAATAACAATGTCAATTACAACGTAATTAATCCTATATTTTTAACGACTTGCATGGGTTTGCTGTACCAAAACAATTCGAAATTTTCACCTTGTTGTTCAAAATCTGCTTTTACATTAAAATAGTACCATTTCTCATTTCCAATGGTTAATTTTTCTAATAGTGATACCAACCAAGCACCTTCCCACTCTGAAACTGAAATATCAAAAGATTGGGTTTTCTTGTGAAAGGTTAATTTCATCATTTTCCAACTAGTTCCTTTTTTTGATTTTGTAATTACCTCCACTTGAGGTTGTCCACCAAGCCATACAATTCGAGCATTTGGTTTTGCGGTAAACGATTGTTCGTTTTGAAGGCAATTGTAAATATAATCAGCAGGTATTGTAGTTTTTGGAATCGTAAAATCAAACCATTCTTGCAATTCATATTCAAAACAAATGCCGTGCATATAATTGAACAATGACTTCTTTAGTCCAAAACTAAAGGCATCATGATTAATTCCGGTTATGTCTTTAAAATCAATGTCATTATTGGCAAAGGTGATCAGGTTCTGTTCAGGAATCACCCCAAATTTCTCAGGAAACATCCCCACTGGAGAATGTGCAGTCATGGCAAATTGGTGCCAAAAACCACTTTGCAACACCCCTAATTCAAACAACTGTCGAACCATTTCCAAACTATCTACTGTTTCTTGAACAGTTTGTGTTGGATATCCATACATCAAATAGGCATGTACCATAATACCCGATGCTGTGAAATTTCGTGTTACTTGTGCCACTTGTTGCACGGTAACTCCTTTTTTGATGAGTGCTAACAAACGATCCGATGCTACTTCTAAGCCACCAGAAACGGCAATACAACCCGACTCTTTCAACAACAAACACAAATCGGAAGTAAAACTTTTCTCAAAACGAATGTTGGTCCACCATGAAACCACTAATTTTCTTTTGATTATTTCCAATGCTACTTCCCGCATCAATGCAGGTGGTGCCGCTTCATCCACAAAATGGAAACCATTTTCACCGGTTTGCTCGATTAATGTTTGCATACGATCCACTATCAGTGAAGCTGCTATGGGTTCGTAAAGTTTTATGTAATCTAATGATATGTCACAAAACGTACATTTTCCCCAATAACATCCGTGTGCCATTGTGAGTTTATTCCAACGTCCATCGCTCCATAGACTGTGCATTGGATTGGCCATTTCGATCACCGAAATGTAACGATCTAACCACAAATCTGAATAATCGGGTGTCCCTACTTCCGCTTGTTTATAATCTGAACGTAGGGTATTGT
>DALYCS010000026.1:9750-10833 GCA_031973615.1 Flavobacterium sp.
GGGTATTGTTTTTATATACAACAGTATTATTTTCTAAAAGA
This sequence comes from Flavobacterium sp., assembly GCA_031973615.1. Classification (GTDB taxonomy): domain Bacteria; phylum Bacteroidota; class Bacteroidia; order Flavobacteriales; family Flavobacteriaceae; genus Flavobacterium. Next base: position 9,792 of record DALYCS010000026.1, read on the forward strand.
AAGGTGCGTTTAAATTGCATATTTGTTGCTTCATTATCAAAACAAAGAGAATTATAAAGTAATTCCAAGGGCAGTTCCCCATCGTCTAAGGTAATAAAGTCAAAAAACTCAAAAACCCGAATGTCTTTTAAATCGCGAAGTTCTGTATTGGGAAAACCTCCACCCATCGCAATTTTTAGATCAGGAAAATTTGCTTTTATTGCACGTGCACATCGAAAGGCACTGTATAAATTTCCTGGAAAAGGCACTGAAAAACAAATCAATTTAGGCGCAACTTCTTCTATACGTGTATTGAGTATTGTAAGTGCTATTGTATCAATATATGTTGGCTCTTCTAACAAATGAGCATACAATTCATCAAAAGAATTCGCACTCCTCCCCAATCGTTCAGCATAGCGACTGAATCCAAAGTTTTCATCGACACATGCCACAATATAATCAGATAAATCTTCTAAGTATAAAGTGGCTAAATGCTTCGCTTTGTCTTGTATTCCCATTGAACCAAAAGCATATTCCATATCGTCTAATTGGTCAAATCGCGCCGCTTCTGGAAGAAAATTTCCAGCACAAATTTGGCGTGCCAACGACGGATTTTTACCTTGAAGAAATGCAATCACAGCATCAATAGTTTTGATATATTCTACCTTGAGGGATTGGATTCTTTGGATGTTGGGTGATGGATGGTGGGTAATGGATGCAAAGATCTCCGACAAACCCTTCTTTGAAAACATTTCTAAAATCACTTCGATACCCAAATCCATTTGGAATGCTGATATGTTTTTGGTATTCAAAAAACCTTTTATATACGCCGACGCTGGATACGGTGTATTCAGTTGGGTAAAAGGCGGAGTGATGATGAGAATGTCTTTCAAAAAAATAGTTTTCGCAAAAATAGTCTTTTTCTTAATTACTATATCCTTACCAAAAGCGATTATTGCATAAAGAAATTTAGTATTTTAGCACAAAATATTATTCTAATGTCAAGCGATAGTATCACGTATCAAAATTCTATCGAATTTAAAGATCGATGAGCACCGTACGC
>DALYCS010000026.1:10843-14011 GCA_031973615.1 Flavobacterium sp.
TTATTTGGATGAAAAACCAGAGCTACAAACGCTGTACAACCGTTTTCCAAAGCTGGTCAATTTTGAAGCTCAAATGGAAGAAAAAAAAGCGAATTACCCCAATGAAAACCGTCAGATTCTCGTTTCGGAATTAGAAAAACAATATAGCAATTTTACAGTTTCAGAGTATACTGCAAAGAACATACATTCGTTAAAAAATCCGAATACTTTTACCATTACAACCGGACACCAACTGAACTTATTTACTGGCCCTTTATATTTTTTATATAAAATTATTTCAACCCTAAATCTTTGCAAAGAATTAAATAAAAAATATCCAGCTCAGCATTTTGTACCAATATATTGGATGGCGACTGAAGATCATGATTTTGAAGAAATAAATTATTTTAATTACAACGACAAAAAAATACAATGGAATAAAGAAAGTAAAGGAGCTGTTGGCCGACTTACTACTGATGAATTAGCCTCGGTCTATGAAATTTTCACAAAAGAATTAGGCGCTGGAATTCACGCCACCTATTTGAGTGAAATTTTTGAAAAAGCCTATGTTTTCCATCAAAATTTAGCCGACGCAACGCGTTATTTGGCTAATGAATTGTTTCAAAGAGAAGGTTTAGTCATCATTGATGGCGATTCAACTGCATTAAAAAACTTATTTGTACCGTATGTAAAAAAAGAGTTGATCGAACAAACCTCCTTTCAAGAAGTTACCAAAACACTACCCCTATTTTCGGGCTACACCGTTCAAGTTAATCCTCGGGAACTGAATTTATTTTACCTCAAAGATAATTTGCGCGAACGTATAATTTTTGAGAACGAAAACTTCCACATCAATTCAACATCAATTGTTTTTACAAAAGAAGAATTGTTAGAAGAATTGGAAAAAAACCCAACCCATTTTAGTCCGAACGTACTCATGAGACCCGTATATCAAGAAGTAATTTTACCTAATTTGTGCTACATTGGCGGAGGAGGAGAAATTGCTTACTGGCTGCAATTAAAATCGACTTTTGAAGCATACGGTCTCACCTTTCCAATGCTGTTGCTTCGAAATTCTGTGCTTTTGGCTACTCAAAAACAAGAGGCAAAGCTGGCCAAACTAAAACTACATTGGGCTGATTTATTTTTACCAAAGCAATCCCTTTTAGACAAAAAAACAAAAGAAAGATCACGGTTTACCATTGATTTTACGAATGAAAAAGAACACTTGCGTATACAATTTCAGCACTTGTATCAAATTGCAAATCAAACCGATAAATCATTTTTAGGAGCAGTTTTAGCACAAGAAAAAAAGCAACTTAAAGGATTGGACACGTTAGAAAAGCGTTTGTTAAAAGCAGAAAGAAGAGTATTATCGGAACAATTACAACAAATTGAAGAATTACAAAATGAGCTGTTCCCAAAAGGCCAATTACAAGAACGCACGGCTAATTTTGCCCTGTATTATAAAGCCGTTGGTCCGACTTTAATAGATCAATTACTGCTTTCATTACAACCCTTAGAGCAAAATTTCACTATACTTATTTACTAACTCAACTAATTAAAGGCTGTCAAAAAATAAATGCAGAATGTTTCTGTTTTTGAAGAAATATAGCTACTTTTGCACCCAATAAAAAACAAAAAAAATGGCAAGTAATAGAACTTTTACAATGATCAAACCAGATGCTGTTGAAAACGGACATATTGGTGGTATTTTAAATATGATTTCTGAAGGTGGCTTCAGAATTGTAGCAATGAAATTAACGCAATTAACAGTTGCTGATGCTCAAAAATTTTATGCTGTTCACAGCGAAAGACCTTTCTTTGGTGAATTAGTAGAATTTATGACTAGAGGACCAATCGTGGCAGCTATCTTAGAAAAAGAAAATGCTGTTGAAAGCTTCAGAACTTTAATTGGTGCTACTAACCCAGCTGATGCAGCTGAAGGAACAATCCGTAAAAAATATGCTACTTCAATTGGAGAAAATGCAGTTCACGGATCAGATTCAGATGAAAATGCAGCTATTGAAGGTGCGTTTCATTTTGCAGGTAGAGAACAGTTTTAATTAAATTTTGCTACTTTCAGCACATTTAATTTAACTAAAAATATAAAATCTCGTTTCTATTAAGAAATGAGATTTTTTTTTACCGCAATACTATATGTGTTACCAATTCTTTTTGAACCTCTTCGTTAATCATTTTAATGATTTTATCTTTACCATAACTTAGTTCTTCCCGCAAGACTGCAGAAGACAACGCTACATAAAGAGTGCTTCCTTTCAATTGAATTTCAGTTGTATAATTTTTGACACCGTTACCCATAACGTTTTGCCATGCTTCACGCACGTTTACTACATCTATGCCAGATTCTAATTTATTTTGAACAATAAATTGTTTGAGCACATCGGCAATCGAATTTTCTTCGTTGAATCGTTTTGCCATTTTACTTTTGAGAAAATTTAACCGGTCTTTTATAATGATATTCTAAATCTTGCTTGTTTTTTACTACGAAATGATCCTTGCTCAAGGCTATAATTTCTTCATCCCATTTTGCATAAGCAGTACTGTAATGCAAAATAGCTTGTCCATCTATTACAGTAACTTGCACTGATTCCTTAATATCATTGGTTAAATAACCGCCATCAACTTGAGGCATTACTTTACTTCTAAACCCTTTTTTTTGTACAATTTTAAAAAAATCGATAGTTTCGTTTACTTTATATTCTTTCTTTTCACCATCTGGAAGTTCAACTTTTTCAATTTCCCAATACCCATTTAGATGGTGCAAATCGGCCTCCGTAATAGTTTGCTTACAAGACAATCCCATCAATGCTAAAACAAATAATATGACTATTTTTTTCATTTTTCAATACTAATATGCCCTAAAATTACAATTATTTCTGATTTGAATTAAACTAATCCTTATTTTTATTGTCAAAATCCAGATCTATTATTTCTAATCGATGAAAAAATACATATTACTTTTAGGTATACTTTGTTTTGGCATTAGCTGTGATGAAAAAGATTGTGGTTGTATTACACCTGAGGAAACAATGTATTTTCCAGAAAATAGCACTTCGGTTTGGGAAAGTCAAGCCATAAGCAGTTTAGGGTGGAATCAATCAGCTGTGCAACCGTTACTAGATTATTTAGAACAAAAAAAGGAGACCGAAGTCTCCTTTATAGGGC
>DALYCS010000026.1:14021-14827 GCA_031973615.1 Flavobacterium sp.
ACACAATGGAAAAATTGTGCTTGAAAACTATTTTAATGGCCATACAGCTAGCGATTTATGGTATTGGGCCAGTGCAGGAAAAACATTGACAGCAACCGTAACAGGAATTGCAGCACAAGAAGGATTTCTAAATATAAACAGCAAAGTATCTAATTATATTGGCACCGGTTGGACAAGCGCACCATTAGCAAAAGAAAATTTAATCACCAACAAACATTTACTATCAATGACATCTGGATTAGATGATGCATTAGGCGATGATGTTTCTTCGGCAAATCTTCAATATGTTGCCGATGCTGGTTCAAGATGGGCCTATCATAATGTATATGTAAAATTACAAGATGTTGTTGCAGCTGCAACGGGTCAAACTTGGGATACGTATTTTAATACAAAATTAAAAAATCCTATCGGAATGAATGGGATGTGGGTACAAAATCAAGTGGGGAATGTGTATTGGAGCACCGCAAGAAGTATGGCACGTTTTGGTTTACTTGCTTTAAATAATGGAAAATGGAAAGGCGTACAATTAGTTAATTCAAATTTTATGCAACAAGCTACTACTACTTCCCAGCAAATAAATGAAGCATACGGTTACTTGTGGTGGTTGAACGGAAAAGCCAGTTATCGATTACCACAAACGCAATTTCAATTTAATGGAAAAATTATTCCATCTGCACCCGATGACATGTACTGCGCATTGGGCAAAAATGATCAAAAAATATACATTATTCCAAGTCGGAAATTAGTAATTGTCAGAATGGGAAACGCAGCCGATAATGTAAACATGGCGTTGTCCGATTTTGATG
>DALYCS010000027.1:0-14436 GCA_031973615.1 Flavobacterium sp.
CAATTTCTACCGCTTTATACTCACCTGATATCACCAATTGACCCGGACAGTTGTAATTCGCTGCCACAACCACGCCATCAACTGAAGCACAAATGTCTTCCACTATTTTGTCTTCCAAATTCAAAACTGCGGCCATAGTAGAGGGTACAATCTCACAGGCTTTTTGCATAGCCATAGCTCTTTGATAGACCAATTTTAATCCGTCTTCAAATGAAAGTGCTCCATTGACTACTAATGCTGAAAATTCGCCTAATGAGTGTCCGGCTACCATTTCAGGTTTCACGTTTAAAACTTTAGCTAAGATTACCGAATGTAAAAATACAGCAGGTTGTGTTACTTTGGTTTCTTTAAGTTCCTCAGCAGTTCCTTCAAACATGATGTCGGTAATTCGAAATCCTAAAATTTCGTTTGCACTTTCGAAAAGCGTTTTAGCAACATCAGAAGTTTCATATAAATCTTTACCCATTCCTGGGAATTGTGCGCCTTGGCCTGGAAATATGTATGCTTTCATAAGTTTTATTTCACGTTTAAAGTTTAGGTTTTTTTAAATAACAAAAATAGTATTTTATTGTGAATCAAGTATTATTTATTTAGCCAGTTGTGGAGTAGTTTTCGTAAAAGTGGCAGCAAAATAAAAACCATAGTAGGGACTAATATCCCAGTCATGATTAATGTTTTTAATGGCAAAGGCCAGCTTTTAATAATGTCTCCAATTAAGAAACTAACAAATGTAATTGTTGGATAAATGGCAAGCCAAACCATGACTGCAAATTTCCATTTTGGGGGCTGTTTCATCGTAAAATAAGTTATTGATCCATTGGAATTTCCATGACTAAAAATTTTGAGGCTGTATTTGCTTTGATTTCAATTTCTGAGGTTTCCCAAAGACCTAGCGCATCTCTTTTTTCTAATTTTTGCCCATTTACTTCAATCTCTCCTTCAATAGTTAAGATGTAAAAACCGTTACCTTCTTGTTTAAGGGCTAATTTTTTAGTGAAATTTGTTTCAAAATCACTTAAATAAAACCAAGCATCTTGATGGATCCAAACCCCTGCATCGTCAGGATTAGGAGAAAGTATTTGATCAAAATTGTTTTTTTGTGCACTGGGATCTAGCGTTATTTGTTGGTAACGAGGTGTAACATTTCTGTATTTTGGGAACAACCAAATCTGAAACAATTTCGTTTGTTGCTCTGCATTCGGATTGAATTCACTGTGTTGAATCCCGGTTCCTGCACTCATGACTTGGATGTCGCCACTTTTGATGATTGAGGAATTTCCCATACTGTCTTTATGGGCTAAATCACCTTCTAACGGGATGGTAATAATCTCCATGTTATCGTGCGGATGAGTACCAAAACCCATTCCAGCAGCAATGGTGTCGTCGTTCAATACGCGTAACATTCCAAATTGAACTCTATCGGGGTGAAACCAACTCGCAAAACTAAAACTATGGTAAGCATTGAGCCAACCGTGATTAGCGTGACCACGTGAGTTTGCGGTGTGTAGTACTGTTTTCATGTGAAATGAATTAAAAAACAAAGTTACGGTAATGCTAATGGAACTCCAATTATTTCGGATTAAGATTGCGAAAAAAATAATATTGCAACTCGTTTTTTTATCTTTGACAGATGAAAACCGAAAAAGAAAAAATGCTATCCGGCGAAGCCTATTTTTCCAATGACAAACTATTGGTCTTGGAACGAAACAAAGCCAAGAAATTATTGCATCGCCTTAATGTTACCGAGTATCTAATGAATGGGAATGCTCGTGCAATTCTTCGGGAATTAGCACCTAATGCCTCTAAGCGAATCTATATTGAGCCACCATTTCACTGCGATTATGGATATAACCTATATGTAGGAGAAGGTGTTTATTTCAATGTGAATTGTGTGGTATTAGACGCTGCAAAAGTAACCTTTGGAAACCATGTATTCATTGGTCCTGGGGTTCATATATACACGGCCACGCATCCGACGAATGCTCAAGAGAGACGAACCCATCAAATGGCTAAACCCATAACTATTGGTAGCGATTGTTGGATTGGAGGGAATACAGTAATTTGTCCAGGCGTTACCATTGGTGATGGTTGCACCATCGGAGCAGGGTCGGTAGTAACAAAGGATATTCCAGCAAATTCTTTGGCTGTTGGAAATCCGGCAAGAGTAATTAAAAAATTAGAGAAATAAAAAACCGATGACTTTTCTATAGAGCATCGGTTTGTATGTTAATGAAAGTGATCTTCTTCAATTTCAAATTCGGCATCCTTTTCCCAAATTTCCATTTCACAAGGTTTGCAATTGAATTTGAGTTTGTATTCTAGTTCGCCTTGTTTTAATACCAAAGGTTCTTTAACTTTTTTGTCACGATGTTCGGGATGGTATTTAGGGCAACGTTCCAATTCGTATTTGATGCAATATTTGGTGGTCATTACTCGAGATTTACCCGGATCCCATTGCAACTCGAAAGCTTTTTCAATTTCGGTAACGCCATGACGTTCGTAAAATTTACGCGCGGTTTTGTTGGCTACATTGTACATGAAATCCAATTTTGTTTCTGGATAAGGATGTGATGTTTTTACCAATTGGTGTTCCTTACGCACATAATTTTTCAAGCGAATTTCAGATAATTGTTCGAAAACGGTTCTTCGCATTTCATTAATTTTCGAAATGGGTAAAAACCAATTTTCGGAGAAATCAATAATAATTTCAGCAGCTGTATAGGGTGTAAATCCTGTTTTAGCTAAGTTTGTTTTGAAATTTTCGGCTAGAGAATCGTTATTTTTGGTGCGCTCTTTTGGGTGTTCCAAAGCAACTTTGCTCACATTTCCATCTTCGTCAGTAGCTATCAATTCAAAGCCCGATTCGTTTTCACGCAGCACTAATACAGCATTAATTTTTCGAACAGCACTGTCTTCACGTTCTACTATTTTGATAAAAGCTGCATCGTTATTTCTGAAAATAAAAGTACCTTCAGCAATCTCTTTCAATACATTGGGATAGACCCAACCATTTTCAGCACGGTTGACATAAATGCCTTCAGCTTCATTGTTCTTATTGATGAAACACAATCCGTCGCCATTGTTGAGCAATTCTCCATTTTCAATTTCATAGGCATTCCCCACAGTTTGTATGAGTTTTCCGATGTATTGCCCTTTTGATTTTGGGCTTTCCCAAGAACCAATCGATTGATGTCTTTCGTTTACAAAATAATCTGTGTACCCGCGATTGAAAGTACGGTCTAAAGCAGAATCAAAGGTATACGTGCAGGTTCCCGATGACGCTTTGGTATATTGATCGTTATTTTCACTCAAGAAAGCGTCTAATTTTTGACGCAAGTACGAAACATTGTTTTTTACATAGACGATGTCTTTCAAGCGGCCTTCAATTTTAAAGGACACAATTCCGGCTTTTACTAAATTTGGAATCTGATCCGAAACGTCAAAATCTTTAATGGAAAGTAAATGACTGTTTTTAATTAACGTATCGCCATTACCATCTATCAAATTATAGGGTAAACGGCAGTTTTGCGCACAAGATCCGCGGTTTGCCGAGCGCTCGCCATTGGCTACACTCATGTAACAATTGCCACTAAAGGAAACGCACAAAGCACCTGTTACGAAGAATTCCAATTCGACAGCTGTAGCTTCGCTAATTTCTTTGATTTGGTGTAGGTTTAATTCACGAGCTAATACCACTCTTTGAATTCCTGCATCGGCTAAAAATTTAATTTTATCAGCATCTCGGTTGTTGGCTTGTGTGCTGGCATGAAGCGCAATAGGAGGGAGCTCCATTTCCATTATTGCCATATCCTGAATAATTAAAGCATCCACGCCAATATCATATAGTTTCCAAATTAATTGGCGGCATTTTTCCAATTCATCATCATATAAAATAGTATTGATAACCACAAAAACTTGTGCATTATATAAGTGCGCATATTGAACAAGTGCGGCAACATCTTCTAACGAATTGTGCGCGTTAGAACGTGCGCCAAATTGTGGAGCACCAATATATACTGCATCGGCACCCGCGTTTATGGCGGCAATTCCGGTGAGTAAATCTTTTGCAGGCGCTAAAATTTCAATCTTCTTTTTCATGGGTTGAACTTTAATAATTCGATATTTTCCGTAAGAAAGTGCAAAGTTCTTATAAAAAAATCGAGATTTCTAATTGAAGTTTGCTTTTTTTGAATTTGGGGCATAAAAAAACACGAATTTCACAAATTAATTGCAATCAATTCGTGCTATTCGTGTTACATGTATTTTTGTAATTTAAGAAACCGCTTCTTTAATTCTTCTCATGGCTTCTGTCAATAAAGCCTCGCTAGTAGCATAAGAGAAACGGATGCAATTAGGATTGCCAAAAGCATCTCCGGTTACCGTGGCTACATTAGCTTCAGCCAATAAGAACATAGAGAAATCTGTAGCGTCTTTGATTTCGGTTCCTTTGATAGTTTTGCCAAAATAATACGATACATCAGGGAAAACATAAAAAGCACCTTCAGGTACGTTCAATTTGAATCCCGGAATTTGATTGACCAATCCGACTACTAAATCTCTACGGTTTTTAAATGCCATAACCATATCGTTCAACACACTTGGATCCGCTTCTACAGCTGTAATGGTAGCTCTTTGTGCAATGGAATTGGCTCCAGAGGTTACTTGACCTTGAATTTTAGTACAGGCTTTTGCAATAAATTCTGGTCCTCCAATGTATCCAATTCTCCAGCCGGTCATAGCAAAAGCTTTGGCTACTCCATTAACTGTAATGGTGCGTTCTAACATGCCTGGAATGGATCCAATGCTACAAAATGTTCCAGAGAAATTAATGTGTTCATAAATTTCATCGGAAACGATATAAACGTGAGGGTGTTTTTCTAGAACTTTAGCTAATGCTGTTAATTCTTCACGATTGTATACCGAACCACTTGGATTACAAGGGGAACTGAACCACATCATTTTTGTTTTGGGTGTGATTGCTGCTTCTAGTTGTTCCGGTGTGATTTTAAAATCGCTTTCCACAGAAGTGGGTACTTCCACAGGAATGCCTCCAGAAAGCTTGATGATTTCAAAATAAGAAACCCAATAAGGTGCTGGAAGAATAACTTCATCGCCATCATTTAACATGACTTGTGCAATGTTATATAACGATTGTTTTGCTCCTGTAGAAACTACAATTTGTGAGGGTTTATAGTCTAAATTATTATCTCTTTTGAATTTTTTGCAAATGGCTTCTTTCAATTCTAAGTACCCTTCAACTGGTGTATAGGTGCTGTAGTTTTCATCAATTGCGCGTTTTGCAGCTTCTTTAATGAATTCGGGTGTGTTGAAATCAGGCTCGCCTAAACTGAGGCTGATAATGTCTTTTCCTTGTGCTTTTAATTCTCTAGCAAGAGCTGCCATTGCTAAGGTTTGTGAAACGGCTAAGTTGTTAATTCGGTCCGATAACGGGTTCATAGTTGTGTATTTATTAAATCTAAAAAATGTAAATAATCTAAATTATTGAACTGACTTAAATTAAAAATCGTTGATATTAGGTTAATTGTGGTTTTCTACCTAGTTCTCTTAAGTGATTAAAATGTGAAGCAATTGCTGCACGAGTAGTTTTGAACTCGTGGTAAGGTAAATTGCATTCTGCAGCGGTTTGTTTTACAATTTCAGCAATTTTATTGTAATGAACATGGCTTATATTTGGAAAAATATGATGTTCTATTTGATGGTTAAGACCACCTGTATAATAGTTTACAATCCAATTTTTAGGTGCAAAGTTTGCGGTAGTAAATAATTGATGTATGGCCCAAGTATTTTCAATTTCGCCATTTTCATCAGGCATTGGGTTCACAGTATCCTCCACTACGTGTGCCAATTGAAACACAACGCTTAAAATTAATCCAGCTGTATAATGCATAACTACAAAACCAAGAATTACTTTCCACCATGTGATTCCCAATACCATTGGAAGAGCTAACCAAATCGAAAAGTAAATGATTTTTGTAATGATTAAAGTAGTCCACCGAATTACAGGTTTTTTGAATTCGCCGTAGGATAAATTTCTACTTAAATAACGCTTCATTTGAAGGAAATCAGTTGTAATGGCCCAATTAAATGTTAATAATCCATATAAAAACACAGAGTAGTAATGCTGGAATCGGTGAAAACTATACCATTTAGCTGTTTTTGAAAAGCGCAAAATGCGACCCGCTTCTAAATCTTCATCATGTCCAAGGATATTAGTATAAGTGTGGTGTAAAACATTGTGTTGTACTTGCCAATTGTATACATTTCCAGCTAAGATATAAATACTACCACCCATTAGTTTGTTAACCCAGGATTTAGTGGAATATGCTCCGTGATTTCCATCGTGCATTACATTCATGCCCACGCCAGCCATTCCCACACCTATCACAACATTAAGAAGTAAATAGGCCCAAAAAGGCATATCCATCGCTAATAAAAAAAAGTATGGCGTTAAGAAAAGAGCAAACATTACAATCGTTTTTAAATGTAATTTCCAATTTCCCGTTTTATCAAGGTTGTTTTCTTTGAAATAATCGTTTACGCGTTTATTTAATGTTCTAAAAAATTTAAGATTATCGTTTTTTGAAAAAACGGGTGCTTGTATCTCCATAGTATTGTGTTTTTAAGTGAAATAACCATCACTAATGGGTTGTTTGTATAACAAACGATTCAATTTATTCGATCTCAAAATGAAAATCAAAATTTGTCAAAGATAATTATTATAATTTTTTCATTTAGGGTATTCTCCATTTTTTATTCACTAAAAAGCGTATTTTTGTGCAAAATTTAACGAATGGAAGCTATTTTAAGTCAATTCCCAAATTTAACCGAAATTCAGGTCCTTCAGTTTCGAAAACTGCAAGAACTGTATGAAGATTGGAATGCAAAAATCAATGTTATTTCGAGAAAAGATATTGACGAATTGTATACGCGTCATGTTTTGCATTCGTTAGGAATTGCAAAAATTATTGAATTTCGACCTGGTTCTAAAATTATGGATGTAGGAACTGGTGGTGGCTTTCCTGGAATTCCCTTGGCGATTTTGCATCCAGAAGTTGATTTTTATTTGATTGATGTAATTGCTAAAAAAATCAAAGTAGTGAATGAAGTAGCTACTGCTCTAGGTTTGAAAAATGTAAAAGCCGAACAAAAACGTGCCGAATTGGTAAAACAAGAATTTGATTTCATCGTAAGTCGTGCCGTGACCAATATGCCCGATTTTGTGAATTGGGTGGAAGACAAAGTGGCTAAAAAGCAACACCACGAATTGGCCAACGGTATTCTATACTTAAAAGGAGGTGATTTAACCGAAGAATTAAAGGATTTTCCAAAAGCAACACAATACAATTTATCGGATTTCTTTACTGATGAATTTTTTGAAACAAAGAAAGTGGTGCATTTGCCGTTGAAGTATAAGAAATAGTGATTAGTGAAAAGTAATTAGTGATTAGCGCTAAAACAAAAAACCCAATTCTAAACTGAAAATTGGGTTTTTATTTTTATTTCTACTTTGTAATGCAGATTAGCCCAAAAACGGATATTTATAATCTTCCGGTGTTACGAATGTTTCTTTAATCGTTCTAACAGAAGCCCAACGCAATAAGTTTTGTGCCGAACCCGCTTTATCATTTGTTCCAGAACCTCTTGCACCTCCAAAAGGTTGCATGCCTACAACAGCACCTGTGGGTTTGTCGTTGATATAGAAGTTTCCGGCAGCATTTTGTAACGCAACAGTTGCTTCTTCTACTGCATAGCGGCATTGGCTAAAAACGGCACCTGTCAAAGCATATTCTGAAGTTTCGTCCACTAATTTTAATGTTTCAGACCATTTGGCATCTTCATATACATAAATCGTAACTACCGGTCCGAATAATTCGGTTTCCATCGTTGTATATTTTGGATTTGAAGTTAAGATAACCGTGGGTTCAATAAAATACCCTTTTGATTTATCATAATTTCCACCGATAATTACTTCGGCATCGCTATCTTTTTTAGCTTGGTCAATATAGCGCGCTAATTTGTCAAAAGAGGCTTCAGAAATAACCGCAGTAATAAAATTACTCATGTCTTCTGGTGATCCCATTTTCATAGATGCCATATCGGTTTCTAATTGCGATTTTACAGCTGGCCATAAACTTTGGGGAATATAAACGCGAGATGCTGCACTACATTTTTGTCCTTGGAATTCAAATGCACCGCGAGCAATTCCTACTGCAACTTGCGTTGGATTTGCTGAAGGGTGTGCAATGATGAAATCTTTTCCACCGGTTTCACCTACAATTCTTGGATAGGTTTTATAGGTTGCGATATTCGTTCCAATCGTTTTCCATATATCATTAAATACTCCTGTAGATCCTGTAAAGTGTACTCCTGCTAAATGAGGATTGGATAGTATTACATCAGATACCATGCTTGAATCTCCCATAACCATATTGATTACACCATCAGGTAAGCCAGCTTCTTTGAATACTTGCATGATTACATTTGCAGAATACACTTGAGTTGCAGCTGGTTTCCAAACTACAACATTTCCCATTAACGCAGCGCTAGAAGGTAAATTTCCTGCAATAGCAGTAAAGTTGAACGGAGTAATAGCATATACAAATCCCTCTAAAGGTCTGTATTCAACACGGTTCCACATGTCAGAAGTTGAAGCGGGTTGGTCTGCATATATTTTGGTCATGAATTCTACGTTGTAACGTAAGAAATCAATTAATTCACAGGCAGCATCAATTTCGGCTTGGTGAATAGTTTTTGATTGCGCAATCATGGTTGCAGCATTGATTTTTGAACGGTATGGACCCGCTAATAATTCAGCCGCCTTTAAGAAAATACTGGCACGGTTTTCCCAAGCCATAGCAGCCCATTTTTTGCGTGCTTCAAGAGCAGAAGTGATAGCTTTTTCAATCAATACTTTATCAGCTTGGTGATACACACCTACAACATGTTGATGATCGTGTGGCGCGGTCATTTTTTTGGTGTTGCCTGTTTTAATTTCTTCGCTACCAATATATAGCGGAACTTCAACTGAGGCATTCCACATGGCTTTATACGTTTCGGCTACTTTAGTTCGTTCTACAGAACTTGGCGCGTATGATTTTACAGGTTCATTTACCGCTTTGGGTACATTAAAAAATCCTTTTAACATGGTATATTATTTTGCTTCACTTTCAAAACATGGTTTGGATGTGAAAATTAAACTATTGAGTGAATTTTATTTTGTAAATATCGTAATCGATCACAAAAATACGAAGTAATTTTTGAATTATTGATAACAAAAGTTACGTTTGAGTGTTGCTGAAACAAAAGAAATCTCAATTTAGCGCAAATGGAGCTCCTAATTTAAAGGCTGGTATTTCAACTTTAAAACTGCGCGTGGAGGTGAAGTTAACCATGTTAAAATGACCTTTCATAGCACCTATAGGAGAAGATAACAAACAGCCAGAAGAATAGGTGTATGTTTCACCTGGTTTTACTACGGGTTTTTTTCCAATTACCCCTTCGCCATCAACGATTTCTATATCGTTTAAAGCATCAAAAATTTCCCAATGGCGGGAATTCAATTGAACCGAATCCTTACTTTGATTTTCTATGCTAATATGATACGAAAAGGCATAGTGTATTTTATAGTTTTTGAAGTAGGTGCCTTCAAAACTAGTAATTACTGAAATTTTTATACCTCTTGTGATTTGACTTACCATTAACGAATCGCTTTTTTTGATCAAGTAATCTGTGTTTCAAAAATACAAATTATATCGTATTCTATACAAAGGGAATATTATTTTTTTATAAAATAATAGCAATCAACGATTTCCAATGTAAGCGGCTTAATTTTTTATTTCTTCACTACTAGCCATTCCTATCCCAATAACACGGTCGTAGCGTTCATTATTACCTTTGTAATAAATGAGTGCTGTGTAGTTGTTTTCAGTTTGAAAAAAGTTGCCATCAATCGCATTTTTTTGATCAATTTTCCCCGATTTATCGGCTAATAAATACTGAAAATTTGTGAATCCTTGTTTGATTAATATGGCTTTTTCATAGCATTTTTTGGTGCTATTGTATTCCATTTTAGTTTCTTCAGAAAGCGCATAATTTGTAAACATACCGGCAATAAATACATCTTTATCTTGTTCTTGTGGCATGTCTAATGAAAAATATACCCAGGAGTAATCGGCTTCTGTTTCCGGAAGATTAGAATTGGCATTTTGTACAAAAAAATTGCCATTGATATCAGGAAAATAGGTGTAAACACTTCGTTTTCTAGGAGTGTTCGTATACAAATATGTGTTGTAAATTTGGTCTCCTGAAGTCACTTTTGCAACCGTATTATTGGTGCCTCTAATAATCTTGTTATCGATGGTGTAACATTCGTTGCCGCCCCAAAATTGTGTTTCTTTGTTATACCTGTAGATCAATTCACTGCCCAAAGTATACTGTGGTTTTACTCCAGAGATACTAGTATTCCAATTGCCATTTTGTAACAACGTAACTTTTACATTTTGAATTGGATTTTGAAGTATTTTATCGCCATAATTTAAGGTTAATTCCATGTTTTGTTTGTCATCTATGGTTTCAAAATCGCGCGATCTTCGCACGATGAGCCCTACCTGAATGCCTTCTTCATACAGTACAAATTTTCTAGTAAAAACTATTTCATTTTCATCATTTAACACGGTGAGTAAATAGTTACCACTTTTCGTAATTTGATTGAATTTGTTGGGAAAAATTTGTTTGTAATGGGAGTATAATTGTAGCGTATTGAACGAATTTTGGTAGGTAATGATTCGTTGGTTGTCGAGTCCTGTTAGGTACTCTGCCTTGGACAAGCTAGAAGGTAAACTCCAGTCAGCGTTGTAATGTGTAATCGTGTAATAGTAGTCGGCTTCATCACTGTACAAATCGTCAAATTGTATTTCGAAAGTATCACCGAGTTTAAAAAACGGAATAACATTTCTTCCATTTTGGACAAATGAGATGGTTTTGATGTTAAACGGAGGGTCTTGTTCTACGGCCGTTTGTGCAAAAAAACTATGAAATAATAAAAAGGTCAGGACAAGCCAAAAATTTTTCATTTGAAAAAATTTATTCTTCGTAAAAATAGCAAACTATTTTAAGGTCTGCAACTCTATAGCTTAATTTCTGACAAATGAAATGGCGAAAAATTTATTTAAAACAGACCGGAATGATTTCTCCTTTGGCGAGACAATATTTTTCAACTAATTCGGGCGAAATGGTTTCAGTATATTTCACCTCTTCAACCTTGAACCCAATGGTTCTTAGTTTGTCAAAATAATCCAATCCATAAATACGCACATGGTCATATTGTCCAAATATTTTAGCTCGCTCCTTTGGATCTGTAATCGAATCATCTGTAAACGTAGTTGCTCTTTTGATATCTTGTGGGATTTGGAAAACACCCATGCCACCAGGTTTTAATACACGGTACAACTCTTGCATGGCTTTGGTGTCATCCGGGATGTGTTCCAAAACGTGGTTGCACAAAATGATATCGTAGCTATTATCTTCGAAAGGGAGGCTGCAAATATCGGCTTTGACATCCGCTAAGGGCGAGTATAAATCGGTTGTTGTATAATCTAAATTGCTTTGTTTTTTAAACCGTTTATAAAATTCTTGTTCTGGAGCAAAGTGTAAAACTTTTTTAGGCGCCGTAAAAAAATCGGTTTCATTTTGTAAATACAACCACAATAATCGGTGTCTTTCTAACGAAAGAGTACTGGGTGATAATACATTATTTCGTTGGGTTCCATAGCCATAGGGTAAAAACATTCGAAAGCTTTTTCCATCAATAGGATCCGTATAGCGAGATCCTTTTAATGCTAATGCTAGAATGGGACGCACCACCAAACTCAATCGAATTAATATCGGACGTGGGATTGTATTTAAAAGGAGTTTAAAAAGTTGTTTCATTATAATACCATTGGTTTTTGACGCAATCCATCTTCTTCAGTACTTACAATACCAAGCGCTTCATATATGTAGGCAAACGTTGATAACAATTCGGGTTTGCCGTCTACAATGGCCACGTCGTGTTCAAAGTGTGCACTAGGCTTTCCGTCGGCAGTGGTGATAGTCCAACCGTCTTTGTGTTGTTTGATGTTTTTGGTTCCCATATTGATCATCGGTTCAATGGCAATAACCATTCCGTTGACTAGTTTTTTTCCGCGACCACGTTTTCCATAATTAGGTACTTCCGGATCTTCGTGCATTTTTCTTCCTAATCCGTGTCCGCACAACTCTCTAACTACGCCATAGCCTTGTGCTTCACAATATACTTGTACGGCATTTCCAATATCTTCTACGCGGTTGCCCACTTTTGTAGCGCGAATTCCTTCATAAAGGGATTCTTTAGTGATTTTTAATAACTTTTTGGTCGCTGCATCTACTTCACCCACTTCAAATGTATAGGCATGATCGCCATAAAATCCATTCTTTAAAGCACCACAATCTACCGAAATAATATCGCCTTCTTGCAAAGGAAGTGCATTTGGAATTCCATGAACAACCTGTGTATTTGGACTCATACAAAGGGTGTTTGGAAAACCATACATGCCTAAAAATGCTGGTTCGGCCCCATGAGAACGAATAAAGTCTTCGGCTAATTTGTCAAGGTATAAAGTGGTAACACCCGGTTTGATTTCTTTGGCAATCATTCCGAGCGTTTTAGAAACGATTAAGGCGCTCTCACGCATCAATTCAATTTCTTCAAGGGTTTTGAGTACAATCATAATTGAAAATTTCGATACAAAAATACAAATTCAAGTTCAATTATAGGTATATGTTTCCGTACAATTACTACTGCGTATGTTGACTGAAATTTATCAAGTAGAATGGTTGTGTGATTTTTACTGGAGAGTATTCGTTGTAAAAATTTCAATAAAATCCTTATTTGATGTTAAATTATTTAGTTAAAATCCTTCTTTTTTGAAAATATTTCAAAGATTAGCGGATTGGTACCGTTAAATAGCCTACCTTTGTAAGGAATTAAATTTTTCATAGATGAACATTTTTGTAGGAAGTCTTCCTTTCAGTGTAGAGGAAGCAGATTTAAGAGGTTATTTTGAAGAGTATGGAACTGTTGAATCAGTTAAAATTATCTCTGACAAATTTACCGGAAGAAGTAAAGGATTTGGATTTGTTGAAATGCCTAATGATGCAGAAGCACAAAAAGCAATTGACGAATTAAACGGTGGAACTATCGAAGGTAGAAAAATCGTTGTAAACAAATCAGAACCAAAATCAGAAGGAGAAAGAAGAAGCTTCGATCGTAATTCAGGTGGAAACAGAGGTGGATACTCTAGCAATAGAGACAACAACTCTAGAGATCGTTACTAATATTTTTTAATATAAAACGAAAAAAAACCTTCGCATTTGCGAAGGTTTTTTAGTTTATTGCGGTTGTGCCATGGTTTTGTATAATCCTAGAAGCGCCTGAAAATAGCGATTTTCTAATCCGATTGCATTTAGTTGCGAACTCACTAAAGTGTTTTCTCTTGAATTAATGAGAAAGAGCGAACTTTCTCCCATTCCAAACAAGCGGTCTTCTGCGGTGAGCAGTTGATTATAGTTTTGCACCAATTGCGAATTGTATGCTTGTTGTTTTTGCAATGAAATGATTTCTTGTTGTTGAGATTTTAATTTGTTTTCCAAACTTTTTCGTTCAAATTGCAAACTAAGTTGGGTATCTTGAATTTTTAGTTTGGCCAATTTGAGTCCGGCACGTTCTTTTCTCAAAAAGATTGGAATCGAAAAATTCAATCCAATTTTATAATCTTCCATTCGATATTGGTCCACAGCACTGGGTTCTGATAAATAATTATAACTCAAATCTAATTTTGGCAAAAGCGCATTAGCTTTCAGTTGTTTTTCAACTTTTAGTAGATCAATTTTGGCATCTAATGCTTTAATTTTTGGATGATTATCTAGTGAAAAACTGCTCAATTCGTTAATTTGAAGTGTTTCTTTTAGTGTAACTGAAAGTGTTTTTTCAGGTTGTAACTCTTCTTTAATTTCTAATGGAAGGTTGTTTTCATACCATAAATAGTTTGACAATTCCAATCGCGCTTTGGTATATTTTAATTGGGCATCTTCCAAATTTAATCGTCTAGTTGTCACTGCAATGCCTGCTTCTACACTGTCAATAGCAGGTTTGTCACCTTGGATAATTAATTCGGATACCCCTTTATAGCGTGTTATGGCATTTTTCAGATAGGTTTCATACAATTTTACTTCATCATAGCTTCTTTTCCAATTGGCATAACTCATGGATGCCTCATACAACACTTCAATCGCTTGTAAATTTCGTTCGGCACTATTTAAATTTTGCGCAATTTTTGCTTTTTTAATATCGGCCATTCGTTGGTTGATGAACAAACCTTGTCCCATGGGTACCGAAAT
>DALYCS010000028.1:0-1135 GCA_031973615.1 Flavobacterium sp.
AAGCTGGAGAGCAAGCACAAGCATTGTATGCCGCACAATCGCATAAAGCTATGCACGACTTTTTAATCAAAGGAATTGAGTTAGCCAACGAATGTGATCTAAAGTTCAAAGTGAGCCAAAACCAACGTTTATTAGTTGAACTTTGTCTCATGCAATTAGCCTCCATCACCTTTGATGGAGAAAAAAAAAAGTAGTTAAATATATTATTCCGGCTACCTATTTCAAAAACAACTCCTACTCTATTGTTGAGGTTCAACCAACAGCTACAATCATTCAGGAATCACAAAACACTGTTTCAGTTGTACCTACAATTGAAAAAAGTTCTACACCTGAACCCGTTTCTAAAAAAATGGATTTGCCCGAAATAGCAAAACCTGTTATTACCAACATAAATCCGCAAGGCACAAAAGTATCAGCATTATCATTGGCCAGCATTAAGGCCAAAAAAGATTTGGAAGCCCAACAACAGCAACATCAAAAACATAAAGAAGAATTGCCTTCCGAAGCATTCAATGAGACAGACATGTTGTTGCAGTGGACTAAATTTGCTCAAAAAATGACCGATTCAGGAAAACGTTTGATGGCCACTTATATGCAAATGAACGATCCTACTCTAAACGGCACAACGATAACTTTAGAATTACCCAACCATAGCACCAAGGAAGAATTTATTACGGGTTATCATGAACTCTTGGGTTATTTGCGGGGTAAATTACACAACCACGACATTACTATTGAAGTTGTAGTAAATGAAACGGTTGAAAACAAATATGCCTTTACGCCTCAAGAAAAATTTGAACGATTACAACAAATTAATCCTCATTTAGAAGTGTTGCGAAAAACCTTTGACCTAGATATCTAACTAGATTTTCCCATAATACATTGCCTTCACTATACCATCGGATAACCCAATTTTTGGCACATAAATAGAACGTGCTCCACTCCATTTCATAGCGTTGAGATAAATACGCGTAGCAGGAATAATGACATCGGCACGGTCTGGATTAAGTCCAAGATCTGCAATTCGCTGCTCATAGGTCATGTTGCTTAATTTTTGGTATTGCGCTTGTAAATACATATATGACAAGGGTTTGTCTTGGTTTTTTTCAGACAATTTGAATAATTTATTGATATT
>DALYCS010000028.1:1147-4079 GCA_031973615.1 Flavobacterium sp.
CCGATGAGCGTAATATTTTCATAAGAAGTTGTACTCGCTTTTATCCAATCTTCTATTTCCTGCCAAACGATTTCAGAAACCATATTGTTTAATAATCGTACCGTACCAATTTTAAACGATTTAGAAGCAATTATTTTCCCTTCAACAAATAATGAAAATTCGGTACTACCGCCTCCAACATCAACGTATAAGAAGGTTTTGTCAGAATTAATAAATCGGGTTAAATCAGAAGATGCGATGATTGCCGCCTCTTTTTTACCATCAATAATATCAATGTCAATATCGGCTCTCTTTTTAATAATTGCAACAACCTCTTTTCCATTGTATGCTTCACGCAATGCAGAAGTTGCACAAGCCTGATATTTCTCTACTTTGTGTACTTTCATTAACAACTTAAACGCTTTCATGGCATCTACCATACGTTCAATATTTTCATCTGTAATTTCTCCAACTGTAAACGCATCTTGACCCAAACGAATAGGTACGCGAACCAGAGCACTTTTATTGAATTGGGTTACACACTCTTTTTGCTCAACAATATTGGTCACCAAAAGTCGCATAGCATTTGATCCAATATCGATGGCAGCATATTTTTTTATTGTTATCATTCCGGATTATTCAAATTATCTTACAGTTTCTGCAATTACATCCAACTTCATTTGATAATAATTGTACATTTCTAATTGAGCTCTAAATGGTTTTTCATCACCGCGACGGCGGTAATTATTAGCCAAATCACTAGAGTGCATTCGAGCTTTTACATTGGCTTTCCAACCAATTTCAAAGGTTTCAATCAATTCTTTTTTGATATCCTCATCATAAATTGGACAGGTTACCTCAACCCGAGCGTCCAAATTTCGTGTCATAAAATCGGCAGATGAAATAAACACATCAGGATCGCCGCCATTGGCAAAAATATAAACACGAGCATGTTCCAAATAATTATCGACAATACTTATGGCTTCGATGTTTTCACTCAATCCTTTTATTCCGGGAATTAAACAACAGATTCCTCTAATAATCAATTGTATTTTTACGCCAGCATTACTAGCTTCATACAACTTATCCGTCATTTTAAAATCGGAAATACTATTCATTTTTAATTTGATGAACGCCTCTTTGCCTAATAAAGCATTGGTAATCTCGCGGTCAATTAATTTATTGAAGCGGCCTCTTGTATAGTGCGGAGATACAATCAAATGTTTGTAACGATGTACTTTATAATTAACGTCAAAAAAGTCAAATATCTTAGACGCATCTTTTAAAATTTCGGTGTTACTTGTAAATAATGTTACATCGGTATAAATTTTGGCCGAATTTTCATTGAAATTTCCAGTCGAAATTAAACCATATCGCTTTACTTTTCCTTCTTCAATACGCTCAATAACACATATTTTACTGTGTACTTTCAATCCTTTAACCCCAAAGATAAGTTCAATGCCTTCAGTTTGCATTTGTTCTGAATAAGAAATATTACTCTCCTCATCAAAACGTGCTTGCAGTTCAATTTGAACTGTAACTTTTTTTCCGTTTTTAGCTGCATTGATTAGCGAACTTACAATTTGCGAATTCTTTGCCAAACGATAAAGCGTAATTTTAATGGAAGCTACTTTTGGATCAAGAGCTGCTTCTCGTAAAAACTTAATTATATAGGAAAAAGACTGATATGGTGCATAGAGTAAATAATCTTTCTTTTTGATTCTTTCTAAAATACTTCCCTCTAAAGACAGACCAGAAATGGGTAAAGGAACATTTTCGCGGTATAATAAATCATAACGACCTAAGTTTGGAAAACTCATATAATCTCTTCGATTATGATATCTGCCTCCCGGAATCACACTGTCAAAACTTTCAATATGCATGCCCCGCAAGAAAAATGCTAACGTATCCTTCTCAATAGCTTGATCATAAACAAAACGAACAGGCTCACCTACACGTCTATCTTTAACGGATGAAGATATCTTCTCGATCAAACTTTTACTTAAATCACTATCAAATTCTAGTTGTGCATCTCTTGTAATTTTGATCATATGTGCAGAGATGCTCTCATAATCAAAAATATTAAATATATTATTTAAATTATAACGTATAACATCATCTAATAGAATGACATACTGTTTTTCCGAATTGGAAGGCAATACTACAAATCGATTGATCGTATTTGGAATTTCAACGACTGCATATCGAATTTCTTTACCTAATTTTTCATTAGCCAAAGATGAGTTCATCACTAATTTTACAGCCAAATAACCAGATGTATCTTTCAATAATGGAAACTCCTCTAAATCATTCAACATAATCGTTACTAACGCCGGACTTACCTTTTGTATGAAATAATCATGAATAAACTTTTCTTGATCTTTAGATATTTCTTTTTCGTTGATGATAAAAATATTTTCTTTTTCAAGTTTTTTCTCAATCTCATTTAAAATTCGAAGACTCTCAGCTTGTTGTTCAATAACTATAACTGTAATTTCTTTCAATAATTGGTCTGCTGAAACACCTAATATTTTTTCTGTTTCAGTATTTTCTTGACTCATTCGGCGAATTGCCGCATATCGAACTCTAAAAAACTCATCTAAATTGTTTGAAAAAATACCTAAAAAACGCAAACGGTCTAATAATGGCACATTTGCATCGTTTGCTTCTTGTAAGACCCGAGCATTAAAAGTTAACCAACTCTTTTCTCTATCTATATAACTGGAGTATGTATTATTCATGTATTAATCTTGAGTCGTAAAATTATTGTAATTGTGATGAAAAGACTACAAATTTATTAACAAAATTTAGAATTATTTCAATTTTCAATTTACATACAATTATATAACGAAATGATTTTATTCTATTAATAGTTAAGGTGCTAATCGATCTATTTTCCATTCACAATTCGCTTGCAATTGATACCGAATACGATCGTGTAAACGATTAGGAC
>DALYCS010000028.1:4089-14068 GCA_031973615.1 Flavobacterium sp.
GGGTCGTAAGATTTCTTTCCCCTCCCATTCTTTTTCTAAAACACTTAATTTATGTTCTAAAAATTCTCGATTAGGAATGATTTCACTTTGTGGTGAAACAATTGCGCCAAGTTTGCTTCCGTCGGGACGTGATGCAAAATAATTATCTGAAATATTATCAGGTGTTTGTTCTGCTATACCTTTTATGATAATTTGGCGTTCAACTGTTGGCCAAAAGAACGACAAGCAAATGTTGGGATTTTGTAGAATTGCTTTTCCTTTTTCCGAATCATAATTGGTATAAAATATGAATCCTTCTTCATTGAATTTTTTTAGCAACACAACTCTAGATTTTGGAAATCCATCCAATCCGATTGTCGATACTGTCATGGCATTCACTTCCTCAGCCGCATTCAAATCTTCAGCTTCATAAAACCATTTATGAAACAAGTTAATGGGGTCATCAGGAATTTGAGTTTCCAACAACTCACTTTTTTCATATGATTTTCTATAATTGCTTAAATCCTTCATTTATGTCCATTTGATTAACAAAGTTACAAACTCAAAAGCAAAATTTCACGAATCTAAACTATTATTTAAACCTTTTTTGATATCTTTAGTCTAATCAACAATTAAACAAGGTGTTTTGCAGGACGAAAAAAAGTTTATTGCTGAATTATTAGATCCCAAAACGCAAAATGAAGCGTTTCGAAAACTCCTGCAATTGTATCAAAAACCTTTGTATTATCATATCAGAAGTATTGTTTTGAATCATGATGATGCCAATGATGTTTTACAAAATACCTTTCTTAAAGTATATTCCAACCTGCAACAATTCAAAGGCGATAGTAAATTGTTTTCATGGATGTATAGAATTGCTACGAATGAATCGCTAACTTTTATTCAACAACGAGCAAAAAAGCAAGGAATTACTATTGAAGAAGTAAAAGAAAAAGCTTTACAAAAACTAGAAAGTGATGTCTATTTTGATGGCGATGAAATGCAATTAAAATTACATCGAGCTGTAGCCACTTTACCCGAAAAACAACAATTGGTCTTTAGAATGAAGTATTATGAAGCCCTAAAATATGAAGATATGTCGGAAATATTATCCACTTCTGTTGGCGCATTAAAAGCCAGCTATCATTTGGCTGTAAAAAAAATAGAACACTTATTAAAATCAGATTAAACCATTTTATTACTTTTAGGTCTAACACATTATGAAACCCATCGATTTAAAAAATATTGACGAACAAAATGCGGGATTTCGAATTCCAAAAGGTTATTTTGAAGCATTTGAGAACAACATATTGCATCAAATTGCTACCGATAATGGAACCAGCAAAAACACAGTATTTTCCATATTTCAACGGAAACACATCTGGATGAGTAGTATTGCAGCTGTTTTTGTTATAACTATCGGAATTCCGTTATATTATTCTCTTACAGTTAATTCTGCTTTAGAATCTAGAACTATTGAGCATTATTTATTGCAGCAACAAAATGTCACTACTACGGATATCGTTCCACATTTATCGGATGACGATATTACGGCTTTAGCCACTACCTTTGGCGTTACTGCAACGGAATGTGACGAAATTGAAACCTATTTATCTGAATCTGAACACTTAGAATACATTTTAAATGATTAATACCATGAAAACTAAATTCCTTTTACCGTTCCTGTTGTTGTTTGTTAGTGCTGTTTCCTTTTCGCAAGGATTTAGAGGAAAAAAAGAAAAAGTAAAAGCACTTAAAGTTGCTTATATTACAGATGAATTAAATTTAACAACCGAAGAAGCTCAACGATTTTGGCCAATTTACAATGCTTTTGATGACAAGCAAGCCGAATTGCGACATGAAAAAATGAAAACCATATTAGATCGTTTTGATCCAGGTAGTGTCGAAAAATTATCAGAAAAAGATGCTTCTTCGTTATTGGTTCAAATGGAAGTAATTGAAGAAACCCTTTTTGCTTTACGTAAAAAATTCATTAAAGAATTACAAAGTGTACTTCCTGCTAAGAAAATCATAAGGCTCAAAAAAGCAGAAGACGATTTCAACCGACAATTGTTACGACAAATGCGAGATAATCGTAGAAGATAATTATAAAAAAACGCTCAGTAGTGAGCGTTTTTTTTTATTTTAATTCAAATCGAATCAATTTATTCTTACCGGTTGCATAGCCTACTCGTTCCGATTCGAAACGAAAAGTAAACAAACCTTTTTCATCGGAAAGTTGTATCCAATTTTCTCCAAAATCTTCAGAATAATAAATTCCTGTTCCGCCAACAGAAAGCACTTTTTTTCCATTGGATTTTGGAACAAATTGCACACAAGATGCATAACCAAAGGCTGAAGAGTTAGCAACACATTTCCATGTTTTACCACCATCTGAAGTAACGGCTTTATTGGCCCAATTTTGAGTTTGTTTGAGATAGTTTCCACCAGCGATAATACCTATTTTTTCATTGTAAAAATCGGCTGTAAAAATTCCGGTCATTTCTTCACCTTGTACGATAGGAGTTGGATAAACATTCCACGTATTTCCTGTATCAGTAGAAATAAATACTCGCGATTGTTTGCCACCTGAAACCATAATTATTGATTTTCCTTTTACAATAAGATTTGTATTACTGGTCGCAAATGCAGCTTCGCCTTCTATTACTTTTGGAAAATTATCACAAGAACTTTTTTGCCATGTAAGTCCTCCATCAGATGTTCTTAAAAATGATAAACAATCGGCGGTTGGGTCACCCATCGCATATCCATTTCTATCATCAATAAATTGCATGCTGTCATAAAATACTTTTTCATGTTCTTCGCTATATACCAATTGTTCTTGCAATGTGTTTTTATCAATTTTAATAATACGAGCTGGATTTCCAACTGCTAAAATAAAAACAGCAGATTTAGTAGCAGCAATACTTCTAAATTCGGTTGATGGGAGTACTGAAGAAATGGTATTGACATATAAAGAATCCCTTATTTTATCATAATAACCGTAGCGGCCTTTATCCATGCCCAACCAAACTTTATCCGTGTCGACATATATGGCTCTACAACTTAATTGCGTTGTTGAAAGGACTTTTGTATCAAAAATTATTTTTTTGTGGTTTTGAGCAGCAGCACAAATCGTAAAAAGTATGATGAAAAAAAGTTGTTTCATAAATAGGAATTTAACTCAAAGTTAAACAATTAAAAACAAAAAAAAAGATATAATAGACAAGGCATATTATTCAAAAGAATAAATCCAATTAATTCGTATATTTGTGACCCGAATTCTCGGGAAGAATTATATATAAAATGAGATTACACAGAAATTTAGTATTCACTACCATTGATTCGCTTATGGCGATTTTTAATGAAGGAGAATATGCTGATAAAGTTGTTGCAAGAGCCTTAAAAAAAGACAAACGTTGGGGAAGTCACGATCGTAAATTTGTGGCAGAAACCATCTATGAAATCGTGCGTTGGAAAAGATTATATGTCGAGATTGCGGAGGTAAAAGAGCCTTATGACAGAGATAACATTTGGCGTATTTTTGCCGTATGGGCAGTATTAAGAGGATATAACCTCCCCGATTGGAAATATTTTGAAGAAACTCCGGTTCGACGCATCAAAGGTCGTTTTGATGAATTAACTAAGACTAGGAAATTTAAAGAATCAATTCCAGATTGGATGGATGACTTGGGTGTTAAAGAATTAGGAGAAGAAAAATGGACCAAAGAAATTGCTGCTCAAAACGAACAAGCAAAAGTTATACTAAGAGTTAATAAACTTAAAACTACTAAAGAAAAACTAAGAGCTATTTTAATGGATCTTAATATTGCAACCGAATTTCATGCCGATTATCCAGATGCATTAATATTAACGGAAAGAGCAAATGTATTTTTGACCGATGCTTTTAAAGATGGATTTTTTGAAGTACAAGATGCATCGTCGCAATTGGTGGCTTATTTCTTAGATGTAAAACCTGGGATGCGTGTAGTAGATACCTGTGCGGGTGCTGGAGGAAAAACCTTGCACCTTGCTTCTTTAATGGAAAACAAAGGCCAATTGATTGCTATGGATTTATATGAAAGTAAATTGAAGCAATTGAAAATTAGAGCTAAACGAAATGGGGCTTTCAACATAGAACCAAGAGTAATTGAAAGTACTAAAACCATTAAAAAATTACATGAAAAAGCCGATCGCGTGTTGATTGATGCTCCTTGTAGTGGTTTGGGTGTTTTGAAACGAAATCCGGATAGCAAATGGAAATTACAGCCTGAGTTTATTGAAAATATTAAGAAAATTCAAGCTGAAGTATTGGAAAATTATTCCAAAATTGTAAAACCTGGAGGAAAGTTGGTGTATGCTACTTGTTCGGTATTGCCATCTGAAAATCAAGAACAAATCAAGCATTTCTTAACTACCGAAATTGGAAAAGAATTTACATTTGTAGAAGACAAAAAAGTTTTGGCTCATGAAAGTGGTTTTGACGGATTTTATATGGCTTTATTAGAACGAAAAAATAAATAACATGAAGCATTACTTCACTTTAATTTTATTATCATTTGTTACCATAGTATTTGCTCAAGCTGGAGCTCCTGCTAGCCCCTATTATTCTGGTGTCAACTGGTCATTAACTGGCATGAATTTAAAATCAGCCTTAACAATTAAAATTACAAACTCGCACACCAATTTTCTAACCTATTCTGAAGATTGGAATGCTACTCAAGCTACCGATTTAAACCCTAGCAATTCAGATAATGTGCTACTACTTTATGGATTTAGTAGTGCTACTTGTCCGAGTTCGCCCTCAAATGATAACGATCATCGTGAACGAAATGCGTTTAGTAACGGAGGTGGAAATGTATGTGAATGGAACCGAGAACACGTATATGCAAAATCATTAGGAACCCCTCCGCTAATTGATGGTGCAACATCTTCTGCTGAAAGTGATGCGGGAGAAGATGCACATCATTTACGTGCGTGCGATGTAGATCGTAATGGAAATCGTGGCAATTTAAAATTTGCTCCAGGATCTGGAAATTCTGGACCTGTAACTGGTGGTTGGTATCCAGGAGACGAATGGAAAGGGGATGTTGCCCGTATGATGATGTATATGTATTTGAGATATCCTACACAATGCTTGCCTATTAATGTTGGTACGGGTGCTACTGTTAGTACCGACACTAACATGATTCAGCTGTTTTTACAATGGAATGCAGAAGACCCTGTTTCTCCTTTTGAAGACAATAGAAACACTTATCACGGCAATACAAATAATACCTATGCCCAAGGCAATCGTAACCCATTTATTGACAATCCGTATTTAGCAACTGTTATTTGGGGCGGTCCTGCAGCTCAAAACCGATGGCCATCCACAATTTTAGCAACATCTACATTTTCATCGATAGAGCAAGCGACTATTTATCCAAATCCTTCAAATGGTTCTGAAATTAATATTGTAACAGCTACTCCGCTTCAATCGATTAGTATATATGCAATTAACGGACAAATAATGCAACGAATAGAGCGTCCTTCTGCCACTGAAAGTACTTATAAAGTATCCAATTTACCCAAAGGATTTTATCTGATTCAACTAGCTGCAGCTGATGCGACAACAACTCGAAAAATAGTGGTAAATTAAGCAACAAAAAAACGCTTCATATTGAAGCGTTTTTTTATTAGTACTAAGGCTTAATGACAATTGGCAACCGGTTGAACAAACAAACTCAAATTACTCGGTGACACATAAGGAATATCCAATCCCAAACCTCTAATAATAAATAACATTCCAATTACAACTGCGACAATTGGTATCATTTTTTGCAGGTTATTTCGAGACGAAAAAGAAAGCACATGCGAAAGATAAACCACTAGGGTTAACATCGGGATAGTTCCTATTCCAAAGAGCAGCATATACACAACACCAAGAGAAACACTTTGCATCGCAATAGCTCCAAAAATGGCAACATATACCATTCCACAAGGTAAAAAACCGTTCAATAATCCTATAATAAATAATGAGGAATAGCTTTTTCTTTTGAATTGTTGGCCGAGATGCGATTTTACATTACTTATAATTTTATAGATGGGTTTGGAAAAATTGTATTGTGCAACAACCCTTTCAGGAACGATTGATACCATAATCATCAGTACACCTAGAATTATCGACATTTGTTGTTGCCAGCCCGCTGCATAAAAACTTTTTCCCAACAGACCGAAAATTAAGCCTAAAACACTATAAGCAGATAGTTTTCCAAAATGATAGGTTAATATTTGAACAGCTCTTTTAGCTTCATTAGTTCGATCTACGGGTAACATCATAGCAATGGGACCGCACATCCCAACACAATGTAAGCTACTGATCAATCCAAAAATTAAAGCTGTATACAACATACAATTAAAAATAGATAGTTTCTTTATTTAAGTAATCTATACCGTTACATGTCCAATCTACTGTAATGTCCCAAAGACCGCCTGTCAAATTACTTTTAGGTATGAGCAAATTAGTACTAGTTAATGAAATCGGAATTTCAAAATCTAGCTTTTGACTTGACGGTCTATATATGGACACTTTTCCATTAATTTTTGAATAATCAAAATCTTTCGGAAATGCTACTTGAATACCATTTTCCACTTCTTTAATGACTACCAAATTTTTTAAGGCATTGGCATTTTGTTTTTTTTCAATGTCAATTTGAACCGTAGCTTCTTTTTTATAATATTCTTCTGTTACTAATTCATTATCATATTTTTGATTGGATTGCACTTTATAAACGAATGACAATATAAACGCCATAAATAATCCAAATGCAATTATGATTCCTGTTCCCCAATTTATTTTCATAGCTAATATTTTTAAAACGTTCTTGGCCCCATGAAATTAGTAGTTGCCGTTTCAATTAATTTAGTTTGACTATACACTTCAATTTCAATTTCCATTTTATCTCCTTCTAAAAGTGCTTGATTAATTTCAATAAATAAAGTCCCTTGAACTAATCCTTGTTTTTTTACCATTACAAAATCTTTTCCAACGACTTTGATAGTTCCTTTTATGTTTTTCAATTTGAAATGAATACCTTTCAAATCTTCAACCGTTTTATTTACAATCTTGTAGGTAAATACATTACTAATGTTATCGCCCTTATGTTCAAACATTTGGCCGGGCATTCTTAACACAGTTGCCTCAACATCATTTCTTAAAAACAACATGGATAACAAAACTCCAATTAAGATGAGTAAGACTCCAATGTAGCCTTTCATTCGAGTTGTTAACTTAAATTTCTCCTTATTGACAATCTCGTCTTCACTGGCATAACGAATCAATCCCTTTGGTAAGCCAACTTTATCCATAATGGCATCACATTCATCAATACAAGCCGTACAATTCACGCATTCTAATTGAGTTCCGTTTCGGATATCAATCCCTGTTGGACAAACTACAACACACTGATTACAATCGATGCAATCGCCATATCCCTCAACTGTTCTGTCTTCGCCGTTGCGCCATTTTTTTCTACCTTTTTCACCTTCTCCTCGTACATGATCATAAGCAACATTGATCGATTTATTATCTAGCAAAACCCCTTGCATTCTTCCGTAAGGACAAGCAATAATACAAACTTGCTCTCTGAACCAGGCGAATACAAAATAAAAAATACCCGTAAAAATTAATAACGGTAGTAAAGTGCTTACATTTTCTTTTGGACCATGAGTTACTAATCGAAATAATTTTTCACTACCAATTAAATACGCTAAAAATACATTTGCAATGAAAAATGAAAAAATGAAAAATAGTGATAATTTCAGTACTCGCTTTCTTATTTTTTCAGCGTTCCAATCTTGTTTAGCTAAACGAATTTGGGCACCTCGATCTCCATCAATCCAATATTCTATGCGTCTAAAAACCATTTCCATAAATATCGTTTGCGGACAAAACCATCCACAAAAAATACGTCCAAAAGCAACAGTAAATAAGGTTAGCCCCACTACTCCAACAATCATCATCATTACAAAAAGATGAAAATCTTGAGGCCAAAAAGGAAATCCAAAAATATTAAATCTTCTTTCTAATACGTTAAATAATAAAAACTGATTCCCATTAATTTTCACAAAGGGTGCAGCAATTAAAAACGTAAGTAGTAAATAACTTAATAACTTTCTTTTTTCATAATATGGTCCTGATGGTTTTTTCGGATGAATATAATTTCTTTTACCATCTTCTGAAATAGTAGCAATAGTATCTCTAAAACTTTCTTCTGGCAAATTGGGTGAACTTGACATAATATTATAATTTAATAGCTATAATGAACTATACTTTAAGTTTAAAAGGTTTTGAGATCTCCCAAAACCTTTTAATTTAATTATTTTGTAGCTGGTGCTATAACTCCTGTTTTTGTTGAATCTACTGCTGCTGTAATTGGTTTTGCAGCGCCTTCTTCTATCCATGGCTTGGCTTCAGGTTCTGTTGCTTTCGGATCTTTCGGTTTTGAACCTTGTAAAGACAACACATAACTTGCTACTTTTTGAATTTCGGTTGGTTTTATAGATTCTTTCCAAGCGACCATTCCCTTACCGGAACGTCCCCCTTCCATTACGGTGTTGAATACATTTTTTATACCCCCACCTAAAATCCAATTTTCGTCGGTTAAGTTCGGTCCAATTGCACCTCCAGCATCTGCTCTATGGCAGGCTACACAATTCGATTCAAATATTTTTTTTCCTTCTGCTAAAGCTCCTGCATCTGTTAATAATGTAACCTTGTCTTTGTTCATTTGATCAGGTGCCGTTTTTAAATAATCTTCAACAGCTTTGTCTTGTTCAACCATTTCTGCTACAAATTCCTCATCTTGTGTATAATCTCCTACGATATGGAAACGTACTAGATAAATGATTGCAAAAACGATACAAGCATAGAATAACCCAACCCACCATGGCGGTAGAACATTATCCAATTCTTTAATACCGTCGTAATCATGATCAAGCAGTACATCTTTTTCTTGCTCAATTCCTTTTGAACGTGTCAATTTTTCTACTAAACCTTGATAAAACTTACTTTCTGTAAATGGAACAGATTGTGCTTCTTCTAATTGTTTTTTCTGCTCATCTGTCAATAAATAATACGTTACTTTATCTACCGCATTTAATACTATTTCTATTGCGACTAATAAAAACAGAAACACACCTAAAAACAAAGAAACCATTGGAAACTTTATAAAAGCAGGCTTATCTCCGGAGTCAATAAAATATTCCATAGCTGCAAATACAATTGCAAACAATAATGGAACTCTTACATAAGCTGGAATTAATTTTTTCATTTGATACTTTTTTAAATTGGTATTACCCCTCTTTAATTTATTCCTCATTAAAAAGAGGGCGCTAATTATTTATTTTTCTCCTTTGAATGGTAATTCACTCAATTCTTTGATTTTATCTTTACTATAAGTCATTGCCCATATAAAAAAGGAAACGAATACGATAAAGAAAATGCTCAATGAAATGATGGGGTAAATATCGACGCCATCAATTGTTTCTAAATTATGTTTGATAAATTTCAACATTACTTCGCTTTTTTAACTTTAATATCAGTTCCCATACGTTGTAAGTAAGCAATTAAGGCTACAATTTCTCTGTCTTTCATGGGAACAAAAGTTTCTCCATTTGCTGCCGCTTTTTTCTTACTATCCTCATATGATTTCACAAAATCAGGATCGTTATACAAACTTTTTTCAATTTTTGCAGATTGTGCTTCAATACTAGTTTTAGCATTTGCAATATCAGCATCTGTATAAGGAACTCCTAAAGTGACCATGACACTCATTTTTTTCTCGATATTAGAATGATCCATAGCTTTGTTATCATATAACCACTTATAGGCTGGCATTACCGATTTTTCATCCATACGTTGCGGACTCCACATGTGATTAAAGTGCCAGTTGTCGTTGTATTTTCCACCTATTCTCATTAAGTCTGGACCTGTTCTTTTTGAACCCCATAAAAATGGATG
>DALYCS010000029.1:0-8878 GCA_031973615.1 Flavobacterium sp.
ATAGCAAAACCCATCGAGGGTATTAATTTTTGGTGATTTTTTAGATACGAAAAAGCAAATAGTGTGGCAAAAATGGATAATCCACAAACAATAACTGGGAAGGAAGCACAACAATTTTCTTGGACAATAATGCCCAACATAAAACACAACGTTATGCTGATTAAGGGGAATTTTAGGGGATTCAATATGTAGGGGGAATTTAGTGAATATTTTTAGTGCATATTTTGGGAATTTACAATTAATGTTGCGGTTTTCAAGCTGGCACCTTCACCTCCTAAATTTTGTTTCAAACGAGCATACGTATCGGCTAGTTTTTTGCGGTTTTCAAGATTTAAAATATTGTGCAGTTCCAATTTTAATTGGGCTGTAGTCAAATTTTCCTGAATCAATTCTTTGACTACTTCTTCATCCAATATCAAATTAACCAAAGAAATGTATTTTAAAGTAATGATGCGTTTTGCAATTTGATATGAAATCCAACTCCCTTTGTAGCATACCACTTCGGGCACATTAAACAAAGCGGTCTCCAAAGTCGCTGTTCCAGAAGTGACCAATGCAGCATACGAATGACTTAATAAATCATAAGTCTTATTGGAAATAAATTGTACGTTTTCGTTAGTTAAAAAGGGCTTGTAAAACGAATACTCCTGACTAGGGGCTCCGGCAATGACAAATTGATAATCTGGAAAATCATCCACTACAGAAAGCATAACAGAAAGCATTTTGACAATTTCTTGCTTTCGACTGCCTGGCAACAAAGCAATGATAGGCTTTTCTGACAAATTGTTTTCTGTTCTAAATACTGCATCCGGTACTTCAACTCGGTTTGCGATTGCATCTATGAGCGGGTGTCCCACGAAATGAACTGGAAAATGATGCTTTTTCTCGTAAAAATCTTTCTCGAAAGGAAGTATGACATACATCGCATCAACATCGCGTTTTATTGCGGTAATACGACTTTCTTTCCAAGCCCATATTTGAGGAGAAATATAATAATGAGTTGGGATGTTTTGTTCTTTTGCCCATTTGGCAATGCGCATATTAAATCCTGGATAGTCTATAAAAATAAGTACATCCGGTTGAAATTGAGCAATGTCTTTTTTGCAAAAGGCAATGTTATTTAAGATGGTTTTTAAATTCAGGAGTACTTCAACAAAACCCATAAAAGCCAATTCGCGGTAGTGTTTAACTAAGGTTCCGCCAACCTGATCCATCAAATCGCCACCCCAAAATCGTATTTCAGCCGACGGATCTTTTACATACAAAGCTTTCATTAGGTTTGCACCATGCAAATCCCCCGAGGCCTCTCCTGCTATGATATAATATTTCATGCTTTAATTTTATAAATCCCACGCATTCAATGACTGAATGGCATGGTGGGCGGTTAAATCAAACTGAACAGGTACTATCGAAATGTAACCGTTTTCCAACGCCCATTCGTCGGTATCTGTTCCTTTATCTTGGTTCACAAATTTACCCGTTAACCAATAATACTCTTTTCCTTGTGGATTGGTTCGTTTATCAAACTCCTCTTGCCACATGGCTTTAGCTTGACGACAAATTTTTATTCCTTTAATAGCATCTTGAGCAAGTTTTGGAAAATTAACATTCAAAACTACTCCGTCCGGTAAGCCTTTCTGTAAGACTTCAAGGGCAATTTGTTTGAGGTGTTTTTTTATGGGTTCAAAATCAGCCTCCCAGCTATAATCTAACAATGAAAATCCGATCGCGGGTATGCCTTCAATACCGGCTTCAACCGCCGCGCTCATTGTGCCTGAATAGATTACGTTTATAGAAGAATTTGATCCGTGATTGATTCCTGACACACACAAATCGGGTTTGCGCTGAAGTAGTTCATTGACTGCAATTTTAACACAATCAACAGGTGTACCACTACAACTGTATTCTTGTTCAATTTCATTATCTATATGTACCCGCTCTAATTTCAGTGTGTTGTTAATGGTGATGGCATGACCCATAGCACTTTGAGGGCTATCCGGAGCTACAACAATTACATCCCCTATTTCTTTCATTACAGCAATTAATGCTCTAATCCCTGGAGCAACAATTCCGTCGTCGTTTGTAATGAGAATAAGTGGTTTAGCCATAATTTCTTTTTTGCTAAATTAATTAATTTAAATGGAAACCCTTTTCTTGAGTAAAAAAAAAATAGCACTTTAACAAAAAATTATCGTAGATTACTTTTTAATGGCATGGTTTTTTGTGTAATTTAGTTGAAAATTTTTTAATGAAACGTATCGTGGAATTTATGAAGAGAAATTATAAGGTTATTTTAGTGATCACTGCATTATCTGCAGTATTGTGGAGTTTTATTCCTACCGAAAAAAAATCAGATCCTGAAAAAGATAAAATATTATTGGAACTACTAACGATGGTCCTTGAGCGAGGCCATTACAGCCCTGTTGTCATTGATGATGCCTTTTCCAAAAAAGTATATGCTAAATATTTAGACGGGATTGATCCGACAAAACGTTTTTTCTTACAAAGCGACATTGAAGAATTTAGCAAATATGAAATGCAAATAGATGACATGATTAAAAATAAAGATTTAACTTTCTTTAATTTGACCAATAGTCGTTTGTTACAAAGAATGCAAGAAAGTAGAGCCATATATGAAGAAGTACTAGCTGGTCCATTTGACTTTACAGCAAATGAAAGCATCAATGTTGATTATGAAAAGTTGCCCTACGCTAAAAATAAAAAAGAATTGACCGATCGTTGGCGCAAACAACTCAAATTGCAAGCCTTATCTTCTGTTACCGATAAACAAAAATTAGAAGAAGACAAAAAAACGAAAGATGCAGCTTACACTGTCAAATCCTTTGAAACCATTGAAAAAGAAGTGCGTGAAAACAGTTTAAAATCACTAGATGAATATTTTGATTTTATCCAAAAAGAGTTGACACGAAACGATTGGTTTTCAATCTATTTAAATGCTATTGTGGAACGATTTGATCCGCATACGTTTTATTTCTCTCCAGAAGATAAAGAGAAATTTGATGTGAGCATGAGCGGAACCTTTGAAGGTATTGGGGCACGTCTACAAAAGAAAAATGACGCGGTTGAGATTTCAGAATTAATTTCCGGCGGACCGGCATGGAAAGGAAAAGAATTAGAAGCGGGAGATCTTATTTTAAAAGTAGCCCAAGGAAAAGATGAGCCTGTTGATATTGCTGGCATGCGATTAGACGATGTTGTTAAAAAAATAAAGGGTCCTAAAGGCACAGAAGTACGATTAACAGTAAAAAAAGTGGATGGTTCAATTAAAGTCATTTCGATCATAAGAGATGAAGTGGAGACCGAAGAAACATTTGCAAAATCATCTATCGTAGAAAAAGACGGAAAACGCTTTGGAATTGTTTACTTACCTAAATTCTACATTAGTTTTGAAAACAAAGAAAATAGAGATGCATATAAAGATGTCGCTATTGAAATTGAACGTTTGAAAGCGCAGAATATTGACGGTTTGGTTATGGATTTGCGTGATAATGGCGGTGGATCTTTAGAAACGGTTGTCAAAATGGTAGGTTTATTTATTCCTGAAGGCCCAGTGGTACAAGTAAAAGCACCGGGGAGAAACCCAGAAATTTTACCCGATCCGGATAAAAAAGTTCAATACGACGGACCATTAGTAGTTATGATCAACAACTTTTCCGCTTCTGCGTCAGAAATTTTTGCTGCCGCCATTCAAGATTATAAAAGAGGAATTGTGGTAGGGAGTAAACATTCCTATGGAAAAGGAACCGTACAAAATGTTATCGACTTGAATCAATTTATTAGAGGCAATTCTTATGGTGATTTAGGGGCTTTAAAAACAACCATTCAAAAATTTTATAGGATTAATGGAGGTTCTACGCAACGAGAAGGCGTAGTGAGTGACATTGTTTTTCCGGATCGTTATTCGTATTTAGATATGGGTGAACGTGATGAAGAAAGCGCTCTGCCATGGGATAAAATTGCACCTGCAAAATACGAGCCATTGCCTATAAATTATGATCAAATCATCGCCAATAGTAAGAAAAGAATTGCTGGAAATTCTTACTTTAAATTAATAGACGAAAATGCGAAATGGATTTTTGAACGCAAAGACGAAAACACATTTAGTTTGAATTTAAATCAATTTAAAAAAGAAATGGCGCAGTCGGATGCAAAAATTAAAAAATTCAAAGTCCTTTCGGACTACAACAATAAGCTTAAATTCAATTCACTACCCCATGAAGTAGTTCTATTTGAAAAAGACAGCTTATTAAAACAAAAGAGAGAACGTTGGCATGAAGATTTACAAAAAGACGTTTATATAGAAGAAACATTAAATGTAATTGCCGAAATTAAGGCCAGCCAAAATGGCAAAGGATTGCCTAAAAAATTAAGCATCAACTAAACTAAAAAACCTCAACATAAGTTGAGGTTTTTTTATATCAAATAAATATAGCTTTCAAATAATTACCATTCATTTACTTTATTCGCATCTAATTTAATAAAGATAAATAACAAAATAGTAAATGCCCACAAACTCGATCCTCCATAGGAGAAAAAAGGCAAGGGAACTCCAATTGTTGGAAACAACTTAATCAACATGGCAATATTCACAAAGAAATGCATGAACAAATAGGTTGCAACGCAATATCCGTAGATGCGACTAAATTTTGTCTTTTGATTTTCGGCCAAATAAATGATTCTAAGAAACAACGTAACAAATAACGCAATTACAAAAGTAGAACCAATGAATCCCCATTCTTCTCCAACTGTTGTAAAAATATAGTCGGTGTGCTGTTCTGGAACAAAACCCCCTTTGGTTTGGGTTCCTTCAAGATAACCTTTGCCAAAAAAGCCGCCAGAACCAATTGCAATCATAGACTGATCTAAATTGTATCCTTCTTTTTTCATATCTACGTCATCGCCAATTAATACATTGATACGATCTTTTTGGTGGTCTTCCAATACAGTATTGTATACAAAACTAACCGAAAATGAAAACGCCACAATTGCTAAATAAACCAATCCATATACGACAGGGTTTCTCGTTATTTTGCGATTCAAAATATAATGCGCTATCATGACAATCAAAATAATGATGATCAAATATATGGGAGCTATTACTAGGGATAAGAAAAAAACTACAATAGCAACAATTCCGGAAAGAAAATACCAACTAGGCAGTCCTTCTCGGTTCAGTACAAAAATTAAAGCGATAAAAATCATTGCACTTCCCGCATCAGGTTGCAACAAAATTAAAAAGATGGGTAATCCAATAATGGCTAATCCCATGAGTTGATGCTTGGTAAATTTTAGATTAATTTGGGAATAACTTAAATACTTTGCCAATAATAAAGCAGTCGCTGTTTTGACAAATTCAGAGGGTTGAAATCCAAATCCACCAAATTGATACCAGTTAGTTTGTCCCTTAATGGTTTTACCAAAGGCAAACAAACCCAATAAAGATATGATACCGATACC
The DNA here is from genome assembly GCA_031973615.1 of Flavobacterium sp. GTDB lineage: Bacteria > Bacteroidota > Bacteroidia > Flavobacteriales > Flavobacteriaceae > Flavobacterium. The sequence continues at coordinate 5,479 of DALYCS010000029.1, forward strand.
ATAAAAAACAAAAGAGAACCGTTCAAATAACTTTGCGTCGGTAAATAAAATAATAAAAATGATGGGTATCGTTAATCCGATGAAAAGCATTTGGCGACCATAAATTTGGGAAAGGTCAAAAAGTGAAGTTTCTTCTAAAGGCAAGGATGCCGAATATATAGTCATCCATCCCATGATTACTAAAACAGTATACAGTAAAATGGTAATCCAGTCGATACTTGATCCTACGCGTTGATTTTTCATTTTAGTCGTTTTCTTCTTCTTTTTTTGCTTCTCCTACTTTTGTTTCAACATTTGAAAGAGCCGTATCGGTATCTGTAGATCGGTCTGGAAAACGCTGATAAATAATATTCTCAATTTTTTTATACTCGGGGGCCAAACTTCCTTTAAGCATTCGTTCCTCTAAATCGGTACGTGAAATTTTTCCATTGATGTATTTTTCAATCATTAATGTAGCGATAGGACCTGCCCATGTAGCACCAAAACCTGAATTTTCAATAAAAACGGCAATTGCAATTTTGGGATTATCACGTGGAGCAAAAGCCACAAAAATAGAATGGTCTTTCAATTGATAGGTCTTTCCACCAACTCTAATTTTATTTTCTGCAGTTCCGGTTTTTCCACATATTTTGATCCCTTCCACCCTAAATCCAGAAGCAGTTCCATGATTATAAACATCTTCCAAGCCTTGTATAACCGGTTCAAAATATTGTTTGTCGATTGTGGTGTAATGACGGGTTGTAAATTTCTTATCGAGTGTTTGATTTTTGATATTCTTTACAATGTGAGGCGTATAATAATAGCCTCTATTGGCTATAGTTGCCATCATATTGGCCAACTGTATGGGTGAAGTCAAAATTTCTCCCTGCCCAATGGCATTTGAAATGATATAAGAACTACGTATAGGTGCGCCTTTATACATTTTTTTATACATTTTAGAAGTAGGTACGAGGCCTTTTGCGCCAATAGGCATATCGGTCCCTAAATATTGACCTAACCCAAAACTTTTTACATGTTTGGACCAATTATCGACACTGTAATACGAATTTTTATATTTCTCTATGGTGCGCTTATATGTATTACCAAAATAGGAATTACACGATTTATAGATTCCGTTATTCAATTGCAATTCGTGCAGTCCACAGTGACATCCCATAAAACGTCCAAAATTTGCACCGTGATTACAATAATAAACACTTTGCTCATCGATAACTTTTTCTTGTAAACCTATAAGACCGGTAATGATTTTAAACGGTGAACCCGGTGGATAAGTCGCTTGTAATCCTCGATCATAGAGTGGTTTTGAAATAGAATCGTTGTATAGCGCTGTGTAGTTTTTAGACCGTTGTCTTCCAACCAACATGGCCGGATCATATGTTGGAGCCGAAACCAAAGCTAAAATTTCACCCGTTTTGGGTTCTATAGCCACAATTCCACCTCGTTTATTGATCATCAACTCCGTACCATATTTTTGAATTTCGTGATCTATGGTTAAGGTTAAATCTTTACCTTGTTGGGAAATGGTATCAAATTCTCCGTCTTTATATGGCCCAATAATCTTATTGTGTTTATCTCTCAACAAATATTTTACGCCTTTTATTCCTCGTAAAATTTCTTCATATTCTTGCTCTACTCCCTGTTTCCCAATCAAATCACCACTGTTGTAGTATTCATTTTTTTTCAGAATGGCATCATTCACTTGGGTAATGAAGCCGAATATATTGGCACAATCTTTAACTTGATAATCGCGTAACGATCTTTTTTGGGAATAAAATCCTTCAAATTTTCGTTCCTTTTCCTGAAAGGCTGCATATTCAGCTTTGTTCAATTGGGCCAAAAAAACCGAGGGAAGCATAGGACTATATACTCTCGCTTTGTTTATTTTACGAATAAAATCAGCTTTTGAAATGTGCAATAATTTACAAAATTCGAGGGTGTCAATATTTTTGATTTCGCGCGGTACCACCATGATATCATAGGAAGGTTGGTTGGCAACTAAAAGTTTACCATTACGATCATAGATATAACCACGCTCTGGAAAATCAAAAATCTTTTTTATGGCATTATTTTCAGATTTTAATTTTAGAGAGTCATCAATTACTTGCAAATAGAAAATGCGCAGAATAAAAATAACGGAAGTAATAATTATTACAGCGGGCAAGGCAATTTTTCTCATCGTCTATTTGGCTTAATTAAATATACAATTAATAAACAAATGGCAAAAGTAAACAGGGTACTCGCTAGGGTACGCGTTAAAATAGTAAAGATCAATCCGAGTCTAAAATATTCCAAATAGAATAGAATAAAATGATGTACAACGATGGCTAAAAGTAAAAGTGTAATGCGCTCTGGCGACATCTTATCGGCAATCTTTACGGTTTGATATTCATAACTTAATCCAAAAGAAAATTTAAACAAAGTAGGGCGCAAAAAAGCTAACGTTATGGAAGCTGTTGTATGAATTCCACCAGAATTACAAAACATATCTAACAATAAGCCTAAGAAAAAACTACCCAACAACAATACGCTCTTGTTACTGTTTACAGGATATAAAATAATAAAAAGGATATAAGGATACGGATTAATGTATCCAAACAAATTGATGTTGTTAAATATCAATACCTGTAAGGATAAAAACACAATAAATCGTATGCTATTTAATAGACTGTTGTTCACTTATTTTTTTGGCGCTGTTGTAATGGTTTCTAAATCTTGTTTTTGTTTCTTCTTTTTATTTTCAATAATGTACACATACCCTAATGCTGTCATATCGTTAAACAGTCGAACATTAATAGTATAATAATTTGTTTTTCGATCAATAAAAATTTTATCAATTTTTCCGACAGGTATATTCTCTGGGAAAATATCTGAATTACCACCCGTAACAATAGAATCTCCTTTACGGAGTGAGGCCAATCGGGGCACATCAATCAACTGAGCAAATCCTACATTTTTTCCATCCCAAACCAACGAACCAAAATGATCTGAATTTTTGATCTTAGCATTGATTTTTGACTTGATATTTAGTACACTTTGAATAGTAGCATAATCTTTAGATGTTTTTTCAACGATACCTACAATTCCTTTGTCATTAATTACGCCCATATCGGTTTTAATGCCAAGTGTTTTTCCGGCATTGATCGTAATATAATTTTCTCTAACGTTAAATGAATTTTTCACCACTTTACCCACCACAACATTAAAATTGTTGAGGTCGTTTCTAAATAATGTTTTAGCGGTAATAAGTGTATCTTTCTTGTTGAATAACATTTCTTTCAACAATGCATTTTCTGAAGCTAACTCTTTATTTTTTTCTTTAAGAGTTAAATATTCATTAACATCATTAATTTTTGTGTATACCGAACCCGTTATTCTATTTGCCGAATTGATGTATTCGCTA
>DALYCS010000029.1:8888-14005 GCA_031973615.1 Flavobacterium sp.
GATGATACGTATGCGAAGTAATGGTAAGCGTAAGTGATAGGACCAAAAGCAGCAAAAACAGCAATCGATAGCTGTTTTTTATGATAAAATTAATTATTTGCTGCATGGACTAATGTATTATTTAATCAGAATTCCTTTATACTTGTTGATGTTTTTTAATGCCATTCCGGTTCCTCGTACTACGGCTCTTAATGGATCTTCGGCAATATATACTGGTAAATCTGTTTTCAAAGAAATTCTTTTATCCAAACCTCGCAACATAGATCCCCCACCTGCAAGATAAATTCCTGTATTGTAAATATCGGCTGCTAACTCTGGAGGTGTTTGTGATAAAGTTTCCATAACTGCATCTTCAATGCGTTGGATCGATTTGTCTAATGCTTTTGCAATTTCTCTGTAAGAAACATCTACTTGTTTTGGCTTCCCGGTAAGCAAGTCTCTACCTTGAACCGACATGTCTTCGGGGGCATTGTCTAAATCTTCAATAGCAGCTCCAATTTGAATTTTAATTTTTTCAGCTGTACTTTCTCCAACAAATAAGTTGTGCTGTGTACGCATGTAATAAATGATATCATTTGTAAATACATCTCCTGCAATTTTTACTGATTTGTCACACACAATTCCACCCAAGGCAATAACAGCAATTTCTGTAGTTCCTCCTCCGATATCCACAATCATATTTCCTTTGGGTTGCATAATATCTACTCCAATACCAATAGCTGCTGCCATAGGTTCATGAATTAAGTATACTTCTTTTCCATTCACACGTTCTGCAGATTCTTTTACCGCACGCATTTCCACTTCGGTAATACCCGATGGAATACAAATAACCATACGAAGAGCAGGTGTAAAAAACTTTTTCTTTAAAGCAGGAATACTTTTGATAAACATTTTGATCATCTGTTCAGAAGCATCAAAATCTGCGATAACACCATCTTTTAACGGACGAATCGTCTTAATATTTTCATGCGTCTTCCCTTGCATCATATTGGCCTCTTTTCCTACGGCAATGATTTTGCCAGTTACACGATCACGAGCAACAATTGACGGACTATCGATAACAACTTTGTCGTTATGGATGATAAGAGTGTTAGCGGTACCAAGGTCGATTGCGATATCCTCGGTCATGAAATCAAAAAATCCCATAGTCTTATAAAGGGTTTAACGTTTTTTTGTTTAATTCTATTCAACTAGCAAAACTATGAAAATAATCTGGAATAATTTCAAATTAAAACGCATTAAAAAAATTATTTTTAATGCGTTTTAAAATTATAGAAAAAAAACTAAAAATTAATGTTTAAAATGACGAATTCCCGTAAATACCATCGCCATATTATTGTCGTCGCAATACTGAATGCTTAATTCATCTTTTATGGATCCTCCTGGCTGAATTACCGCTGTAATACCGGCCTTATTTGCAATTTCAACACAGTCAGGAAATGGAAAAAATGCATCACTAGCCATCACAGCACCAGTTAAATCAAATTCGAAAGATGTTGCTTTCTCTATGGCTTGCTTTAAAGCATCCACACGAGACGTTTGCCCAGTTCCAGATGCACAAAGTTGCTTGTTTTTTGCAAAAACAATGGTATTGGACTTGGTATGTTTACAAATTTTAGATGCAAATAATAAATCCTCAATTTCGGCTGCTGATGGTGTTACCTTGGTAACCGTTTTTAAATGTGCTTTTGAATCGGTAACATTATCTTTATCTTGAACCAATACCCCATTCAAACAGGTACGTACATTTTTTTGAGGTAAGGCAACATCGTTAAGAATTAAAATAATTCGGTTCTTTTTTTCTTCCAACAAATCAATTGCTTCTTGTGCATAAGCTGGCGCAATCACTACTTCGCAAAATAATTTGTTGATTTCTTCAGCAGTTGCAAGATCTATTTTACCGTTGGCAATAAGAACACCTCCAAAAGCTGATGTTGGATCTGCCGATAAAGCATCTAAATACGCTTGTTTCATAGTGCTTCTTGAAGCCAATCCACAGGCATTGTTATGCTTTAAAATGGCAAATGTAGGATCATCTTCTTTAAATTCATTCATAAGATTTACGGCAGCATCTACATCTAACAAGTTGTTGTAAGACAATTCTTTTCCGTGAACTTTAGTAAATAGTTGATCAAAATCACCAAAGAAAAATCCTTTTTGATGCGGATTTTCACCATATCGAAGCATTTGTCCATTGGCCACACTAGTTTTTAAATACGTTTCGTCGGTATTGAAATAATTAAAAATAGCACCATCATAATGCGAAGAAACATGAAAAGCCTTTGTTGCTAATAAGCGTCTATTTTCAAGAGTGGTTGCACCTTTGTTTTCAGTATAATATTGTAAAAAAAGTGCGTATTCTTCTACCGAAGGAACGATAACCGTGTCTTTGAAATTTTTAGCAGCAGCACGAATTAATGAAATTCCTCCAATATCGATTTTTTCAATAATATCTGATTCGTCGGCTCCTGAAGCTACTGTTTTTTCGAAAGGATATAAATCCACAATTACGACATCAATTTGAGGAATATCAAACTCTTGCATTTGTTGTACATCACCAGGATGGTCTTGACGGTTTAATATCCCACCGAAAATTTTGGGGTGTAGGGTTTTAACTCTTCCTCCTAATATTTCTGGAAAAGCGGTAATATCTTCTACGGCAACTACTGGAATTCCTAAATTTTTAATAAAAACTTCTGTACCACCTGTTGAATAAATGGTTACTTTGTTTTGATGTAATGCTTGAACTATAGGTTCTAATCCTGTTTTATCAAATACAGAAATTAATGCTGAAGCAACTTTTTTTGTAGTATTCATTATGTTGTGTTGTTTAAGCTGCAAAAATAGTTATACTTCTCAAAACAGTCAAACATATTTTAAAGTGTTTATTAACTATTTTTAAAATCTTTATTCAAAAATTTATTTTTATAAAAATGAAAAAAAATATAGATTCATTAAAAAAAACAACTCATAAATCAAAAAAAAATTATATTTGTAGAAAATAATTGTTACGTTCTTATTATTTATCTTATAAAATACAATTTATCAACTGTAATATTCTCTACTATGAAGTTGAAAAAAATTCTTTTCTTACTTTTTGTAACAAACGTAACCTTTGCCCAATTAAAAATAGCCAATGGTGCTCAATTGTCGGTTTCTAGTGGAAGTTTTTTATATGCCAATGAAGCGATAGTTAACGAAGGAACACTTACATTAAATTCAGGAAAATTAGTTGTCGCCAATAATTTCAACAACGCATTGGGAACACTAAGTGCTGCCAATGCCACTCTTGAAGTTTCAGGAAGTGCTTCTCAAAGTTTTACTTTTGGAAGTAATGATGTCATCAAACGCGTCGAGTTAAATAAATCGGGCAATACGGCTACTGTAGCTGCTGGAAAACTCACCATTACCGATGGTTTTAAATCGGTGGCAGGAACATTAAATGCTGCTGAAAAAATTATTTTACAAAGCAACAGTACCAAAACTGCAATTGTAGAACAATCAACAGCCGGAACAGTTGATAATATAGTGGTTGAACGCTATATTCCTGCCAAACGCGCCTACCGATTATTGAGTTCACCGGTAACCACTACTACTTCTATCAAGTACAATTGGCAAGAAAATCAAAACAATACAAGTGCGCTTTTTGCCAATAATTCCAATACCGCTTCAGGCTATGGAACCCATATTGCAGGATCTACTTCAGGAGCAAATGGTTTTGATGCTACTCAAACGGGAAATGCTTCGTTATTTCTTTTTGACAACACCGCACAAGCTTGGACTGCAATTAGCAATACCGATACCAATACCTTAAGTGCTGGTGGTGCCTATCGTTTGATGGTGCGCGGTGATCGTTCAATCGACATGAACACAAATACGCCTTCACCAACTGTGACCACGTTGCGCACAAGAGGTAGCTTGAAAATTGGTTCGCACAGCGTTTCTGGTTTGAACGCCACCGCAGATGCGTTTAATATCATTGGAAATCCTTATCAATGTCCGGTAGACATTGCTGGTGTATTAACCGCTAGCACCAATGTTAAAACAACACATTATTACGTTTGGGATCCAAAAGTAGGAGGTACTAATGGCCGTGGAGCTTTTGTAACTTATACCTTTTTAAGCAACAGCAACAATGTATCAGGATCACAAGTGAATCAATATTTACAACCCATGCAAGCCTGTTTTGTAAACACCTTAGCCAACGGAGCGGCTAGTGTAGTGTTTGCTGAAAACAACAAATACACAACCACCAACGAAAATATATACCGAAACACTTCAAACACTCTACCCACTTTAAAATTAAATGTGTATGATGCTAGTTCTTTTCAAGAAGGAGCTACTGCTCTAGACGGGGTTTTGTTTTTCTTTGGTAGCGCGTTTTCTAACGGATTAGATGTGTATGATGCTAGAAAGCTAACCAATTTGGATGAAAATTTAGCCGTAACGATAGACCAAAACAAGCACAGTATCGCTGCTTTCAACACTCCGACAGTGTCAAGTGCGTATGCGTTGCATTTGAGCAATTACAAACACACAAATTATGTGTTTACAGCACAATTGGAAAACTACAACGGCTTGACACCTTATTTGTGGGATCAATTCACAGGAACGCATACTGAAATTCAAAACAACAGCAATTATGCTTTCTCTATCGATGCGAACAACGCCCTGTCAAGCGCTAGTGATCGCTTCAAAATAGTCTTTCAAACAGCCGCGTTATCGGCAGATGATTTTATAAAAGACATTCAATTGTATCCGAATCCGGCTTCTACAGGAGAGCATTTCTTTATTCAAGGAAGCCTTGAAGCGGCAACCGTTACGGTTTACAACCCGTTGGGACAAATGATTCCGGTACACGTAAATAACCAAGGCAATTTAACACACGTTACCCCTAAAACCCTTGTTAGCCAAGGTGTCTATATTGTTACCATCACCTCTGAAAACCAAACTAAATCCGTGAAATGGATTGTAAACTAATGAAGTGTCACCATGAATCAATTCACTAAAAAAGTACTCGCTATAGTCATTACTATGGTTCAAATACAATCCCTGAATGCACAAACCCCAGGTTTTGATGACGATGTTCAAGATGTACCTGTAGATCAGGGAATACT
>DALYCS010000030.1:0-3339 GCA_031973615.1 Flavobacterium sp.
TCTCATCCTTTTACCGAATTTCCAAAAGGCATTCATTTGACGCTCATTGATGAAAAGGGAAGCCAAAGTACAATAGTGTCCAATTATGCTATTTCGTATAAAAAAACCAATATAATTGACCTGCAAGGTGCTGTACTTATTACTTCACAGGACGGAAAAAAACTAGAAACGTCTCAATTGTATTATGATCAAAAAAATGAGTGGTTTTTTACCGAAAAACCCTTTAAATACACCGATGAAGCCGGTGGCTATCTTGAAGGCCCTGGAGTCGACTTCAGCAAAGATTTTAAAGTCTTTAACATGCAACGAAGCAACGGTGAAGTAAACTCAATGGATTAAATTATAAACAGTATATCATGAATTATTTGAAATTTGTACAATATTTTTATCTCGCATTTGCCGCTTTTTTTGCGTATGATGCTTTTACAAAGTATACGCAACAAGAAAGTTATGTTTTGAGTATCATTATCGCAGTTGTTTCGCTAGGTATGTTTTTCTTTAGAAGGCATTTTTACAACAAATACCAAAATAAAAAATAAAATCATTAAAAATCTGTGAAAATGTATGATTTCTATTTTTATTATTAAATAGATAATCGTATTTTCGCCCTCTGAAAAAAATTTAAACACAAATAAAAATGGCAGTTTTATCTAAAATTAGACAACGTTCATTCTTCTTAATTGTAATTATTGCATTGGCATTATTTTCATTTGTATTAGCAGATGTAATCAAAAGTGGAACTTTTGGAAGTAGTGCAAACAGTGTAGGTTCTATCAATGGAACAGACATTTCAGCACAGGAATTCATGCAACAAGTTGCAATGATGGAAAAGCAAGGGCAAGGAATGAGTAATACGCAAGCAATGAATACTGCTTGGGAACAAAAAGTAAGAAGTATTATTCTAGGAGAAGAATTTGAAAAATTAGGGCTTAAAATTGGTAGTGAACAATTGATCAATGTGATCAAACAAAATCCAAATTTTGCTCAAAACCAACAATTTTTAAATGCTGCTGGTCAGTTTGATGAAAATAAATTTAAAGAATACATCAAATCTTTAAAAAATGCACCCAATCAAGAACAATGGTTGCAGTGGAAAGATTTCGAGAAAAATATTGAAACGTATGCTGTAGAGCAAATGTACAATACCATGATTAAATCAGCGGTGATTACTACAAAATCGGAAGGTAAATTTGCCTACCAAATGGAAGCAAATAAAGCAGATTTTGATTATGTTACTGTAGCATTTTCAACAGTTAATGATGATCAAGTAAAAGTTACCGATGCTGAAATTTTAGAGTTTATGAAGAAAAACCCTAAAAAATACAAATCAGATCCTACTAGAAGTATTGATTTTATTTTAGTAGAGAGCAAACCTTCTAAAGAAGATGAAGCAGCTATGTTAGAGTCGATCAGCGGCGTATTAACAGGTAAAGTTGTGTACAACGAGCAAACCAAAAAGAACGATACAATTGCAGGATTCAGAACAGTTTCAAATGTAGGTGAATTTGTAAATGCAAATTCAGACATTAAATTTGATTCTACGTATTTAGCTAAAAAAGATCTTCCGGTTGAATTCCAAGAGCAATTATTCAATTTGCCAGCAGGTGCAGTTTTCGGACCTTATATTCATAACGGACACCAATGTTTGTCTAGAATGATTGGAAGAAAAGCCAATGCAAGTGCAAAAGCAAGTCATATTCTATTAGCTTATAAAGGAGCTGAACGCTCAACGGCAACTAGAACGAAAGAAGAAGCGCAAAAATTAGCCAATGATTTATTAGCTCAAGCTAAAGCAAATCCTGGGAATTTTGCCATGTTAGCCATTACAAATTCTGATGACCAAGGGTCAAAAAATAATGGAGGGGAATACGATAACATTGCTCCGGGTCAAATGACACCAAAATTCAATGATTTTGTATTTAATAATCCAGTTGGAACTATGGGTGTGGTAGAAACAGAATTTGGTTTCCATGTAATGAAAGTATCGGGTAAAAACGATGCCGTATTATTAGGAACAATAGCTCAAAAAATTCAAGCTTCTGACGCTACCATCGATGCAGCTTACACTAAAGCGAGTCAATTGGAGGCAAGTGCTTTAGCTAACAGTAATTTTGAAGCGGTTGCTAAAAAAGCGGGCTTAGTTGTTACTCCTGCGACAAACATTAAAGCATATGACGAATTTGTGCAAGGTTTGGGTTCACAAAGAGAAGTGGTGCGATGGAGTTTCAATAATGAAACTGAATTAGGAGCAATCAAACGTTTTGAAGTGCCTCAAGGTTTTGTGGTAGCTAAAGTAAAAGATGTAAACGACACCAAGTTACTTCCTTTAGATGTAGCGAAACAATCGGTAGAGCCGATCTTAAAGAATCAGAAAAAAGCTGAGATCATCAAGAAAAAAATGAAAGGTAGTTCATTAGAAGCGGTTTCAAAAGCTTCAGGGGCTTCTATAGCTATAGCTACAGCAGTATCTGTTAAAAACCCAATGATTACTAATATTGGTATGGAACCAAAAGTAGTTGGAAAAGCATTTGGTTTAGCTGCTGGAAAAACTTCTGAAATTATTGAAGGAACAAGTGGTATGTTTATGATTAGAGCTAAGAAGGTTGTTAAAGCACCTGCTATTTCTGATTACACGACGTACATTAATCAAGAGAAATCACAAAATCAATCGTATGCTTCTTCACAAGCTTATATGGCTATTAAAGATAAAGCAGAGATTAAAGACAATAGAGGAAATTTCTAGTAATTATATTTCTTTTACATATAAAAAAAGAGCTGAATTTCAGCTCTTTTTTTATATCTTTTTTATGACATAGGTCACGATGCCCCAAACGCTAAAGTCGGTATGTAAATTGATTTCAATGGGTTTGTAATTTGAATTTTCAGGCATTAAAAACAAGGTCTCGCCTTCTTTCTTAATGCGTTTTACCGTAAATTCGCCATCGATTAAACAAACCGCTATTTTATCGTGTACGGGCTCTAAACTTCGATCAATTACTAATATATCGCCATCGTCTATTCCAGCACCGGTCATCGAATTTCCAACCGCTTTTGCATAAAATGTAGCTTCCTTGTTTTTGACTAATGTTTTGTCTAAGCTAATTTTATTTTCTTCGAAATCGGCTGCAGGAGAAGGAAATCCTGCTTTGATTCCCCCTGAAAAAAAGGGATGTTTTTGCTGGGCACTTTCATCGGGAAGAAAGATCTTTATTTTTTGGTTTACTGACATTTTACTTCAATTATTTCCTCAATGTTAGTGGTGTATTTTTTAGAGAGGTGTTGCTGTTTCATTTTCCAGGTACGCTGTAAATCCTGACTACCGAATCGTATTTTGCGTTC
>DALYCS010000030.1:3356-13996 GCA_031973615.1 Flavobacterium sp.
TTTTATGATAGGCATCTATTGTTTCCATTAGCTTTTGAAATTTCGGATTTTCATCCTCAAACAAATGAAATTGTTTTTGATGGGCCGGAATAATTTCGGTGACGATTACACCCGCTTTTTTATAGGTACTGCCTTCTTCATAAAGTTCATTCAGAATTTTTACGGCGATATCACAAATAGAAAATGCGGTATTGCTTGGAAATGATAAGGTTTGCATGCGATAAAAACTATATTTTTCTCCCTTGGCTTTAAATCGATCTTTGCTCAGATAGACGATAACTCCATAGCAACACGAATTTTGTTTGCGCAATTTCTCAGCACAAATACTAGCAAACGTCACAACACGTTCTTTAAGTGCATTGAAATCGGAAATGTCCTTTTCAAAACTACGGGTAACCGCTATATTTTTCTTGGCTTTTGGCTCTTCCATTTCCAATACCGAACGTCCTTCTAATTCATATTTTAAACGCAATCCTACCACACCCATTTCTTTTTTGATGAAGGCTTCATTATGGGGTAAGGTGAAATCAAATGCCGTTAGTATTTTTTGTTGTTGCATCTTTTTGGTCAATCGAAAGCCAATCCCCCAGACATCTTCGATTTTTGTCCATTTTAAGGCTTTGATTCGTTTTTCATCGCTATCAATTACATAAACGCCCTGTGTTCTCTCGGGGAATTTTTTAGCAATTTTATTAGCTACTTTTGCCAATGCTTTGGTGGGTGCAAACCCGATGCCTGTTGGAATACTCAACCATTGCATAATTCGTTCTTGCATTTGTTTACCAAGGAAATGATAATCTGAGATACAATGTCCTTCGAAGTTTAAAAATGCCTCATCAATGCTGTACACTTCTACATTGGGGGTAAAATGAGCGAGTGTTTTCATTACGCGCTGACTTAAATCGCCATACAATGCGTAATTTGATGAAAACACATGAATATGGTGCTCAAGGATGAGTTCCCGAATTTTAAACGCTGGAGCTCCCATCGGTATGCCCAAACTCTTTGCTTCATTGCTGCGTGAAATAACACAACCATCATTGTTTGATAAAACTACGACAGCTTTGCCTATCAAATGAGGTTGAAAAACACGTTCGCAAGAAACGTAAAAATTATTACAGTCGACCAGTGCATACATGTGGTAAATTTACTTTTCTTTTTGTAAAAAAAAGAGGCTACAATTGTTAATGTTAATAAAAAAACGCAACCGATATTTCGGTTGCGTTTGTAAGTTTATAAGGGCTAATTTTTTTAATCGTTTAGCTTCAACACCGCCATGAAAGCTTCTTGTGGGATTTCTACATTTCCTACTTGGCGCATGCGTTTTTTACCTTTTTTCTGTTTTTCTAATAATTTACGTTTACGCGAAATATCACCACCATAACATTTAGCCGTTACATCTTTTCGAAGGGCCTTGATGGTTTCACGTGCAATAATCTTGGCACCAATGGCAGCTTGAATGGGAATATCAAATTGCTGTCTTGGGATCAATTCGCGTAATTTTTCACACATTTTTTTACCAATATTATAGGCGTTGTCTTCGTGTATCAAGGCCGAAAGCGCATCGACAGATTGGGCATTTAATAAGACGTCTAATTTTACCAATTTAGAAGTACGCATTCCAATGGGATGGTAATCAAAAGAGGCATATCCTTTGGATACCGTTTTTAATCGGTCATAAAAATCAAATACAATTTCGGCCAACGGCATGTCAAAATTTAATTCGACACGTTCGGTTGTTAAATAGGTTTGATTGGTAATCAAGCCACGTTTTTCAATGCACAAACTCATTACATTACCCACAAAATCTGCTTTGGTAATAATGGTTGCTTTGATGTAGGGCTCTTCTACACGGTCTAATTTAGAAGGCTCTGGTAAATCGGATGGATTGTTTACAATCATGCCAACTTCCGGTTCCTTTTTGGTATACGCTAGGTAAGAAACGTTAGGAACTGTAGTAATTACGGTCATATTGAATTCACGTTCCAAACGTTCTTGTATGATTTCCATGTGTAACATACCTAAGAAACCACAACGGAAACCAAATCCTAAGGCTGCCGAACTCTCAGCAGTAAATACTAACGACGCATCGTTCAATTGTAATTTTTCCATAGAGGCACGAAGGTCTTCGTAATCTTCCGTATCTACCGGATAAATCCCAGCAAAAACCATTGGTTTTACATCTTCAAAACCATGAATCATATTGGTAGTTGGTGTTTTTGCGTCAGTTACTGTATCACCTACTTTTACTTCTTTAGCTTCTTTTATTCCGGAAATCAAATACCCTACATCTCCTGTAGAAATAACATCTTTTGGTACTTGATTCAATTTCAACGTTCCCACTTCATCAGCAAAATATTCATTTCCTGTGGCCATGAACTTAATTTTTTGCCCTTTTCTGATTTCGCCATTTTTCACTCTAAAAATAACTTCAATGCCTCGAAATGGGTTGTAATGTGAATCAAAAATTAAGGCTTGTAAAGGTTCGTCTTTTTCACCTTTTGGCGCCGGAATTTTTTCAATGATAGCTGCTAAAATATTTTCAACACCAAAACCTGTTTTTCCTGAGGCATGAATGATATCTTCTAATTTACATCCGAGTAAATCAATGATATCATCGCTCACTTCTTCTGGGTTAGCGCTGGGTAAATCCACTTTGTTTAACACCGGAATAATTTCCAAGTCGTTTTCCAAAGCCAAGTATAAATTAGAAATGGTTTGCGCTTGAATACTTTGTGCCGCATCAACAATCAATAATGCGCCTTCACAAGCTGCAATAGATCGCGATACTTCATACGAGAAATCCACGTGACCCGGTGTGTCAATTAAATTCAAAACATATTTTTCACCTTTATAGGTGTATTCCATTTGAATCGCGTGACTTTTTATGGTAATTCCACGTTCGCGTTCCAAGTCCATATTGTCTAATAATTGGGCTTTTTCCTCACGCGCAGTAACGGTTTGAGTGGCACCCAATAATCGATCGGCAAGCGTACTTTTTCCGTGGTCAATGTGTGCAATAATGCAAAAATTTCTAATGTGCTTCATTATTCAATATCAAGTTCAATTTTTACCAGCAATTTTTCAATGCCATTAATCTGCAAATATAGGGTAAAGTTTTGATTCTTGATAGCAGAAACCGATCGATCCGATGAGAAAAAATCAAAAATCAAAAATCCGTAATCTTCAATCAAAAATCTTATTCTATCTTTGCAAAAAAAGTACAGCACCATGCCAAAAATTGGTAACATCTTATTACCCGATTTCCCATTATTATTAGCACCGATGGAAGACGTGAGCGATCCGCCATTTCGTCGTTTGTGTAAATTACACGGGGCTGATTTGATGTATTCAGAATTTATCTCTTCAGAAGGATTGATTCGGGATGCGGTGAAAAGCAAGCAAAAGCTGGATATTTTTGATTATGAACGCCCGGTTGGGATTCAAATTTTTGGTGGCGATGAAGAAGCTATGGAACTGTCTTCTCGAATTGTGGATGCGGTACAACCCGATTTGGTTGATATCAATTTTGGATGCCCCGTTAAAAAAGTGGTGTGCAAAGGAGCAGGAGCAGGGGTTTTGAAAGATGTAGATTTGATGGTCCGTTTGACTAAAGCGGTGATCAAAGGAACCAATCTTCCTGTGACGGTTAAAACACGTTTGGGATGGGATGAAAGTTCCATCAACATTGACGAAGTTGCCGAACGCTTGCAAGACATTGGCGTACAAGCTTTGACGGTGCATGCTAGAACTCGTGCACAGATGTACAAAGGACATTCCGATTGGAGTCATATCCAACGCATTAAAGAAAATCCAAGAATTACCATGCCCATTTTTGGAAACGGAGATATCGATTCGCCCGAAAAAGCTTTGGAATATAAAAATAAATACGGTTTAGACGGAATGATGATTGGTCGAGCGGCCATTGGTTATCCGTGGATTTTTAACGAAATCAAACATTATTTTGCTACCGGTGAAAAATTAACAGCACCCAACATGAATGATAGAATTGAAGCGGCTAAAAATCACTTGATTTGGAGCATCGATTGGAAAGGCGAACGTTTAGGCATTAACGAAATGCGTCGTCATTACACCAATTACTTCAAAGGCATTCACGGTTTTAAAGAGTACAAACAAAAATTGGTTACCACAGATGGTATCAATCAATTATTGGATGTGTTTACTGAGATTGAGCAAGTTTTTGCCGATTATGTTGTGGAAGGCTAATGGTGTTATCCGTGATAAACTCTGGAAAACACGATTTTTCCGTCTTTAATTTCTAATACTTCGGCTACTAACATATCTGCTTCTCCTTCTACGTGTCGGATATATTCCATAAAGACACGGTCGCTATTAGCAGTTAGTGAAGTAACTTTGTATTGTAAGGTAGGTAATCTATCGAAAGCGTCTTGCCACCATATACGCATTGCTTCTTTACCGGTTATTAATCCATTCGTTTCTGGCTGATGAATCTTTAGTTTCGGACTAAAATGTTGGGCCTCATCGTCGTATAATGCGAGTAATTTTTCAAGATTTTTTGTATTGAAGGCATCAAACCATCGTAGGGCAATTTGTTGGAGTTGATTGGGCATAAAGTTTAAATTTAAACGCAAAGAGCGCTAAGTTTTTCGTAAAGAGTACTAAATAAAAAAGGCACAAAGATAAAATTCCATGTGCCTGTATGTTTAAAAAAAACGTTTAAGAATTTTTAAGATTGATGATTTCTTGTTCGGTTAAGAAACGCCAATCGCCTCTTGGTAGATTTTTTTTGGTTAACCCAGCAAAGGTAACTCGGTCTACTTTCAATACATCGTATTTTAGATGTTCAAAAATTTTACGTACTACTTTTACGTTGGACGTTTTCATTTTGATCCCAATTTCACTTTTGGGTTGGTCCTCTATATAAGTTATTTCTTCCACAAACACTCTGTGTTCTTCAATGGTTAGCCCTTTTTGGATGCGCTCCAAATCTTCAAATTTTAAATTTTTATCTAAAGTGATTTGGTATACTTTGGACGAACGCTGATTGGGAACTGTGAATTTTTGAACAATTTCGGTGTCATTAGTAAACAATAATAATCCAGTAGTCGTTTTGTCCATTCGTCCTACAGGAATTAAATTTGCTTTGGTAGCATTGCGCACCAAATCCAAAACATTGGCTGATCCTGGCGCATCATCTCCTGCCGTAGAAAAGTTTTTGGGTTTATTCAATAAAATATATTCTTTTTTTTCTGGGGTAATGTTTACACCATCAAATTGAACCGAATCGGTTAATTTTACGCGGTAGCCCATTTCGGTAATGACCACTCCGTTAACTTTTACGTTGCCGCTTTGAATGTAAATGTCGGCATCTCTACGACTGCACATCCCTGAATTAGAGATGTAACGATTCAATCGAATTTCGTCTGGATTTGAGGGTCTTTTAGGAGATTTTGCTGCCTTTGGCGCTTCTTTTGTTGCCTCTGGTTTTGTAGCAAATTTCGAAGGAGCTTTTCTCACAGGTGCATTTCCTCTTGAATTGCTGGTTTTTTTGTATCCTCCTTGTCGGGCAGAACCGGGACGACTTTTATCGTTTTCTTGATGACGTGACATAATTGTAAACAAATTTCTGCAAAGATATAACTAATATGTGGAAATCAATTTTTTTCCATGAATCAAAACAGATGGTTCGATCAAAACAATTGAAAATACGCCGGCTACAATGATAAATTTTAATAAAAAGTGCAGTTTAAGGTATGCTGTTTTTGAAGCGGCCTTCCAGAGTAAAACGCTAAAAAATAATAAGGCCATGAGGCTCAAATAAAAATAGATATCCATATAGCCCACATCATAAATTTCGATCAATAGATAGACGGGTAGTAAAGTGAATACAGTTAATAATGAAATAATGCTTTTTGCTGTCTTTTCTCCAAAAACAACAGGTATTGTTTTGTAATCAGCAATTAAATCACCTTCTATGTTTTCTAGATCTTTGATCATTTCTCTAATGATGATGAGCAACAATAAGAAAGTTGCATGAGCAAATATAACGGGGTAAAAATTCTTATAGTACATTAATATGCCAAAGAAAGGCAATACTGCTAAAAGTGCTGCGGTGATGTTTCCAATGAGAAATATTTTTTTCAATTTGTGCGAGTAAAACCAAATAAAAAAAATATATGCAGAAAAAAAGAGTACGGCTCGCCACGAAATAAAGAACATCAAAACAGCTACAATAAAGTTTATCGTAAAATAGACTTTTAGTTTGGTTTCTTGGCTAACCAAACGGTCCATCATGGCTTTTTTTGGACGATTGATTAAATCTTTTTTCGCATCGTAAAAATTATTGATGATATAACCCGAAGCAATAGTTAAAGTAGTGGCGATGACAATCAAAAATAAACGCCAGTCAAGGATAATATCCAAGGCACGTTTTTCCGGTGCCAAAATAAAAATGGCAGAAAGATATTGTGCTAAAGCAATCACCCAAATGTTGTAGCCTCTTATGACAGAGAAAAAACTGGCAATTTTTTTGAGTGTTACTTTGGATTTGCGACTGAGCATTTCTATCTAGGAATTGTGAAATAGGTGTTCGGTAAAGGGTGTTTTTATAAAAACCTAAGGCTTTGAATGGTAACCGTATGAACTATTAGAAATTATAAACTACTTCTAATTTATAGTCTTTTAAGGACTCTTTAGCCTTATCTATATCTTGCGTGAATCCTAAAATATATCCGCCACCACCAGAACCGCACAATTTTAAATAATAATCGTTGGTGTCAATTCCTTTTTGCCAAATTTGGTGAAATTGCTCTGGAATCATGGGTTTAAAATTATTCAAAACCACTTTAGATAATTGTTTGGTGTTTTCTAAAAGTGATTTGACATCGCCGCGTAAGAAATTGTCTACACAAGCATCGGTGTATTTGATGAACTGTGATTTAAGCATTGTACGAAAGCCATTGTCTTTCAAGTTTTCCATAAAAATAGAGACCATTGGAGCCGTTTCGCCTACAATACCAGAATCCAATAAGAAAACAGCACCCTTGCCTTCTGTGCTTTGTGTGGGAATGCCAGTAGCTTCAATATTGTCTTTGGAATTTATTAAAATAGGGATGCTCAAATAGCTATTTAAGGGATCTAATCCCGAACTTTTTCCATGGAAAAACGATTCCATTTGGGAAAAAATCATTTTCAGTTGTAATAATTTTTCACGGGTTAAATTTTCTAAAACCGTGATTTTATTGTGAGCATATTTATCGTAAATAGCAGCTACAAGTGCACCACTACTACCTACACCATATCCTTGAGGAATACTGGAATCAAAATACATTCCACTGTTTACATCTTGTTTTAATAGGGCTAAATTGAATGTAACCAATTCAGGATTTTCGGTTTGTAAATTTTCTAAATAAACTACAAATTTTTGGAGACTTGCGTTTGATTTAATTGCGTTTTCTGAAGGGTTTTCTTCTTTTTTTAAGGCACCATTGTAGAAATTATAGGGGATTGAAAGTCCTTTCGAATCTTGGATGATTCCATATTCTCCGAAAAGTAATATTTTAGAGTAAAAAAGTGGTCCTTTCATAGTTATTTAATTGACAATTAATAATGAATAATTGATAATTATTTGTTTTTTGAAGTATTGATTATGCTTGTTAGTAATTTCAATATTTCTATGTTTTTATTTTTAACATTCAGAAACTCTTCATTTGTTAAATAATTCGTTTCATACAGCAAATCTAACCAATATTCTGTTTCATTTGCCTCTTTTAGTGAAATTGACAGTTTATGAATAAAGTCGGCTTTGCTTTGTGCATGTTCGGATTCTCTTACATTAGCTCCAATTGAAGTTCCAGAACGAAGCAGCTGTTTTGATAAAACAAATTCTCTTTTATCAGCTAAAACTTTATAAAGATACACTATTTCTTTAGCGAATTCAAAAGATTTTTGTTTTATAACATTTTTCTTCTCCATTATCAATTGTTAATTATTCATTATCAATTGACTTCCAGTTCCAATTTGATCACAAATATATTGACCATTTTGACAATAGACCAGTAGCTCATTTTGAATAAATTCTAATACTTTTTCTTTTGTATTTTCAGGATATAAAACATGTACATTGGCTCCAGCATCCAGCGTAAAACAAACCGGGATGTTACTTTCGGATCTGAATTTCCAAAGGGTATTGATGATGGCTAAGGTATTTGGTTTCATTAATATAAAGTAAGGCATCGAAGTCATCATCATAGCGTGTAATGTTAAGGCTTCGCTTTCTACAATTTTAATGAATTCTGCTATATCTCCAGAGGTTAGAACCTCTTTAATCTTCGATAAATTTTCGTGTGCTTGAGCAAAACGTTGTTCGGCATAGGGATGGTTGTGCATTAAATCGTGCCCTAGGGTACTCGAAACTTGCTTTTCACCTTTGTCTACTAATAAAATGGTATCTTGAAAATTTTTGAAATTCTCATGAATTCCTGAAAATGCAACACCAAATAAATCTGAACTGCCAGCTATTTCAGCATGATGGCCCCAAACTACCACTTCGCCAATAATGCTTCGACAAGCACTACCACTTCCTAAACGGGCTAAAAAAGAGGCTTTTGCATAGAAATAGTCATCTGATAGCGATGGATTTAGTGCCTTTTCTAAACTCATAATATTTACCGCTAAAGCAGCCATACCGGAAGCAGAGGAAGCAATTCCAGAACTGTGTGGGAAGGTATTTTGGGTGTCTATTGTAAAATGGTATTCTTTTAAATATGGACAATAGATTTCAATTCGTTCGAAAAATTTTTGAATTTTGGGTTTGAATTCCTCTTTTGATTTTCCTTCAAACAACAATTCAAATGAGAAGTCTTCGGTATCCTTTTTTTTTACCACCCCTAATTTTGTGATGGTTTTACAATGGTTTAGCGTAAAACTTATTGAAGGATTAGCCGGAATTTGTTCTGATTTTTCACCGGGTATACTGGACTCTTGTTCTTTTTTACCCCAATATTTTACCAAAGCAATATTACTAGGTGCACTCCATTCGAAATTTGCTGCTGCAAGTGAGTTGTTTGTTGTTGTAATAAAATCTTTTTCGGTATGCATGGCGAAATATTTTGACAAAAATACCGATTTTGATTGATTTGTTCCCTTGATATTTCGTTAATTTGCTATTAAAATTAGAAAAAATGACAAAATATTTGCGCATTATCAACATGGTTATGGTTTGTTTAGCAGTGGGTTATTTGTCTAGCAAAGTTACACAAGCCAGTATTGAAACGTGGTATCCCATGATAATAAAACCGAATTTTAATCCACCCAATTGGGTTTTTGCACCGGTTTGGACCCTGCTTTTTGTCTTGATGGGTATTTCCAGTGGGTTAATTTGGAACCAAATGGCAGCAAAGTTGCCATTGGTAAAAAAAGGCATGTTGTTTTTTGTGATTCAATTGGCATTAAATGCGCTTTGGTCTTATATTTTCTTTGGATTGCATAATTTTTTGTTGGCTTTCGTAGAAATCATATTACTTTGGTTAATGATCTATGAAACCTATTACGTCTTCAAACAAATTGATAAAAAAGCAGCGTATTTATTGATCCCATATTTGATTTGGGTAGGTTTTGCAACACTATTAACGGGCAGTATCTTTTGGTTGAATCGTTAATTACTTTGGAAGTTTATTTTGAGATATTTTCCGCTACAATAAATCCTCCCGTCCAGGCATTTTGAAAATTAAATCCTCCGGTAATGGCGTCGATGTTGAGTATTTCGCCAGCAAAATAAACATTTGGCAAAATTTTACTTTCCATGGTTTTGAAATTCACTTCTTTCAAATCGATGCCACCCGCTGTTACAAATTCTTCTTTGAAGGTACTTTTTCCATTGACATGAAATTCCCCATTGGTAAGTTGTTCACTTAAAGTATTCAATTGTTTTTTAGACATATCGGCCCATTTGGTATCTTCCGAAATTCCAGCTGCCTTTACTAAATTTTCCCAAAGGCGTTTGGGCAATTCAAAGTGAGCATATTTACTCACTAATTTTTTGGCGTGATCTTCTTTGATTTCTTTTAAACTATCAAGAGCTTCTTCAAAGGTTGATTCATGCAACCAATTGACCTGTATGGCAAATTGGTATTTTTTTTCGGCTAATTCTCTAGCGCCCCAAGCCGAAAGGCGTAAAATTCCGGGACCACTCATGCCCCAATGGGTAATCAATAATGGTCCAGCAGCTTCTAATTTTGATTTTTTTACTTTTACAGAAGCTACCGTGGAAAGCCCCATTAAATCTTTAATTCGGGGATCTTTAATGTTAAAGGTAAATAAGGATGGAACGGGTTCGATTAAGGTATGTCCTAAGTTTTGCAAAAGCTCCCACATCTTAGGATTGCTACCTGTCGTTACTACAATTTTTTCGCATAGGAAAACATCTTGAGTGGTCGAAATTTTCCAATGCGTTTCTGCTTTGTAAAGTTCTTGAACACTATGATTGGTAAGTACATCAATGTTGCATTTTTTTATGGCAGCTTGAAAACAATCGATGATGGTTTGAGAGGAATTGGATACCGGAAACATTCGACCGTCATCTTCAATTTTGAGTGCTACACCCTGTTTTTCAAACCACTCAATGGGCGGACAAAACACACGCACCTCGTGGCCAGCCT
>DALYCS010000031.1:0-13426 GCA_031973615.1 Flavobacterium sp.
GGAGGAAAGTGTTTATCTTTTTAGCGAGTGCAAATATAAACTGATTTTTTATTACCGCAAATTATTTGCTGTAAAAATTACAAAAGTTTATCCATTATCAATTGGTAAATGTCTTTTCCAAAAGTCAAAGCCATTAACGATAATAAAATAATCATCCCCGCGGTCTGCACATGCCCCATGGCTTTGTCGGATAATTTTCTTCCGGTAATCATTTCAGCAATAGTAAACAAGGCATGCCCGCCATCTAAACCTGGAATAGGCAACAAATTCATAAACGCCAATCCAATCGAAAACAAAGCCGTGAAATTCCAAATAAATTCCCAATCCCATGTGTCTGGCAAACGACGCGCAATGCCAATCGGACTTTGTACGTGCTTGTAAGCTTCAGTTTTCGGACGCAATATCAATTTAAACTGTTTTACGTTGTATACCAATAAAGCCCATGATTCCTTCACGGCAGCAGGAATGGCTTGGCCTAAGGTCAATTGGTTGTTTACTTCATAATCCAATTTATCAAGTGGTTTATTCACAAATCCCAACTTCCCTTCTTTATCTACTTTTGCTTGTAGTACCATTGATTCCGTTCCTCTAAGAACTGACAACGTAATGCGGTCGTTTTTATGCCCTGAAATAGCCGTTTTAAATTCGTCGTAATACACAAAAGGAACGCCGTTTATGGCTTTTATTTTATCGCCTTTTTGTAACCCTGCCTGTTCGGCCAAAGATTTGGGTACCACCGAATCAATAATTGTATTTGAAAAACGAGGACCTACAAATTCTTTTCCTTCTTTACTGATGATTTCACCTTTCATTTCGTCGGTCAATATCAGTTCCACTGGAACACCTTTGCGTTCAACTGTTACTTTATCTCCTAACAACACATCTAATGTCATTCGGTTGAAACTAGGTTGAAATTGCCCATCAACAGCTAGAATTTTATCGCCATTTCTAAATCCTGCTTTCTGTCCTACTTCTCCAAATGCCAATCCATTGGCTTGAATTTTTTCAGTAGCAATAAACTTTTGGCCCACCGTAGCATATAATATTGTAAAAATAAACCACGCTAAAATGATATTTACAATAATACCCCCTAACATAATGATCAAGCGTTGCCAAGCCGGTTTTGATCGAAACTCCCAGGGTTGCGGTTCGCCACTTAATTGCTCCGTGTCTAAACTTTCGTCGATCATGCCCGATAGTTTTACATAGCCTCCCAAAGGCAACCATCCAATACCCCATTCGGTTTCCCCAATTTTCTTTTTTACCAAAGAAAATCCCGCATCCATAAACAAATAGAATTTTTCAACGCGAACTTTAAACATTTTTGCCGTTAGATAATGGCCAAATTCGTGCAGAATTACTAAAACAGATAAGATGAAAATTATTTGTGCTACTTGAATCATTGTTATGCTTTTAATTGAATGGCAAAAGTACGGTTTTCGCCTTACTTTTTACGTGTATTTTACAGTGGTCTTACTTTTTTATAAAATTTTTATGCATTACCCCTTCTGAAGTGCTAATTTTTAACCAGTGCATGCCGGAGGCCAATTGATCAATTGAAAAATCAATCGTATTTTTTTCACCAACTAATTGCCCTAACGCATTGTATATTTCAACTTTCTCTAATTGCACAGAAGCAGGCATCATGATATGCAATTGATCGTTTGCAGGATTTGGATACACCGAAATGGTTTGTTCCCATTGAAAAGATTCAGCACCTAAAGTAACCACATTGTTTTTGGAAATAATATGTTTGTTAGGATCAAAAGTAACGTCTGTAACCACAAAAGGAACCGAAACAATAAACTGTTGTCCGTTTGTGTTGTGGTTTACAACGACATCTTGCGTTACTCCACCCGCCCCAGACAATCTGATTTCTAAAGGCATTTCAAAATAAGTGACACTAGGATCGGATTGCGTTTGACTAACTGTAATTTTTGCTTGTCCGGATCCCCAATTTTGTGCCGTAATAGTATAGGTAGGATATCCCTGCATGTAAACCCAATCGTTGAAAAATTCGTTCAAACTAGCACCATGAACCGCTTCTAAATGTCCTTTCAAATCGGGTGTTAAGGCATAGCCATAGGCCAAATTAGAATCGTTCAAATAATTACGAACGGCTTGATAAAAATTGGCATCTCCCATCACCCAACGCAACATGTGCACCACCATAGACCCTTTATTGTAAGTCAATCGCGAACTAAATATTCGATTTACATTCAAAGCTTCTGCTTCGGATAAATAAAGCGCTCCATTAGTAGCAGAAGTAATATTATTAATTTTTGAGGCTTTCCAAGACACAAAATTGCTCGCACCATCTAAACTTTCTACAACCAATCCAGCTAAATATTCAGCAAACCCTTCGTTCAACCAAATATCTCGCCATGTACCACATGTAATCTTATCGCCAAACCATTGGTGTGCTAATTCATGCGCTATTAAACTCCTACTCCAACCGCCCATAGAGGACATTGTGGTGTGTTCCATACCGCCGCCCCAACCAAATTGTACGTGTCCGTATTGTTCATTTCTATATGGATAGAAACCAAATTTTTCTTCAAAAACATTCATAACCGGAACCGTTTGATTGATTGCGGTTTGCACCGTTGCGGTATTTCCTTCAGGATACAAATAATTATTAATTGGGAAAAAAGGATTTTGTATGGTCCCTAATCCGGCTTGTATATTATACGTAACATAATTGGTGACATTCAAAGAAATCAAATAGGCCGGGATGGGATAATTGTGTCTGAAATGACGTGTAGTGTTTCCACCAGTAGTGTTTGTGCTTTGCAACAAACCATTAGACACTCCAATGTATGCCGACGGACAGGTAATGTAAATGTCGAAACTGTCAATTTTATCATTTAAGTCTTGCTTACACGGCCACCAATCTCTCGCCCCGAAAGGCTCCGAAAGTGTGTATATTACCGGTATTCCTGCATGGGTCGCTCGAGTAAATGCCGCTTCGGCTTGTGGAGGCGCACCCGCATAGGTTATAGTAACGGTTGCCGTATTTCCAGTGGTTAATGGTGTTGGCAAGGTAATGTTTAACTCATAATTGCTTTGGGTAAAAGTGAGGCTCGTATTGTTCATCGTTACGGAACTCACTACTAGCGCTGTTGCCATATCGAATGTAACAGTAGTCATATTGGATAAGGCTCTAAAAGTAGTAGTTACAACACCACTGATAAAGGGCGTTGTGTTATCTGGATTTACAGTAAATCGCAATTCATGATGGGTAACATCATAATTTAAGGTGTTTGGATTTACGCGAAGATTTTGAACTGAAGAAGCGGATTTCATCTCTGCTTCTACCATGCGATCAAAATCTAACGTGTCCGATTGCGAAAAACCTAAAAATCCTACCAATAGTAAAACGATAAAACTATTTTTTTTCATCTTGATAACAAAATATAATTTGTGGGGCATTGTACTGTTTATGCATTTCAAATGAAACGAAACGGCAACTTTGTTTTTTTATAATTTGTAGCGAATATATTATAAAATATTCATTTTTTAAAAACTTTTCTCCTTGAAATTCACGGATATACATTATCCCATCTGGTTTTTGTTTTTTTAGCCATAATCTGAATGCAATTTCTTAAATTTGTACCATTAAAATCCAAAAGACCATGTTACAAATAGCATACATTAGAGAAAACAAAGAAGAAGTAGTTCAAAAATTGGCTAAAAAAAATGTAGATGCCAAAGCTGCCATTGATCAAGTCATTGCTCTCGATGAAAAAAGAAGAGCGACACAAGTAACGTTAGACACGATCAAATCCGAATCTAATAAGCTATCCAAAGACATTGGCGATTTAATGAAAAGCGGAGAAAAAGCAAAAGCCGAAATTTTGAAAGAAAAATCGGTGCAACTTCGTGAAAAAGACAAAGAATTGACCGAAGTATTGAATGGTTATGCCAGCCAATTACAAGACGAATTATACAAATTGCCTAATCTTCCCGCCGATATTGTTCCTGCAGGAAAAACCCCTGAAGAAAACCTCAACGTTTTTGAAGAAGGTAACATCCCTAAACTACATGAAGGCGCCTTACCCCACTGGGAATTAGCTAAAAAATACGATCTAATTGATTTTGAATTAGGGGTGAAAATTACGGGTGCAGGTTTTCCGGTATACAAAGGAAAAGGAGCAAAATTACAACGCGCTCTGATTACTTATTTTTTAGATAAAAATACAGATGCTGGATATTTAGAGTACCAAGTGCCACATTTAGTGAATGAAGCCTCGGGTTTTGGAACCGGACAATTACCCGATAAAGAAGGGCAAATGTACCATGTTGGATTGGATGATTTGTATTTGATTCCTACAGCCGAAGTTCCGGTAACTAATATTTTTAGAGACGTATTGTTAAACGAAACCGATTTGCCCATTCTTTGCACAGGCTATACGCCATGTTTCCGTCGTGAAGCTGGTTCGTATGGTGCACATGTTCGTGGTTTGAATCGTTTGCACCAATTTGATAAAGTGGAAATCGTTCGCATTGAGCATCCTGATAATTCCTACAAAGCATTAGATGGTATGGTGGAGCATGTAAAAGGCATTCTACAAGAATTGAAATTACCATACAGAATTCTACGATTATGTGGTGGCGATATGAGCTTTGCATCTGCTTTGACCTATGATTTTGAAGTATATTCTACTGCTCAAGAACGCTGGTTAGAAATTAGTTCGGTTTCAAATTTTGAAACGTTTCAAGCCAATCGTTTGAAATTACGATTTAAAGACAAAGAAGGGAAAAACCAATTGGCGCACACCTTAAATGGAAGTTCGTTAGCATTACCACGAGTATTGGCCGGAATTTTAGAAAACTATCAAACGCCTGAAGGCATTGTTGTTCCTGAAGTATTGCGAAAATACACCGGATTTGACATTATTAACTAATCGGTAATCCTACAAAAATAAATGTACTAATTCGACGCTAAAAGTGTTACATTAGTACATTATTTGTTTATAACAATGAAGTCAAAAGTTGTCTTACTATTCGTTTTCTTGTCTTCGTTTTGGGTTTCGGCACAAAATGAGCAATTGGCATTCAATTATATTGACGCGGGTGAATATGAAAAAGCAACTGCTATTTTGGAAGAACTTTATACAAAGAACAAGCAAGTTTATGCCGATAAACTATTGGACTGCTACCAGCAATTACAACGCTATGATAAAGCATTGCAACTCATAAAAGAATTAAAACTAAAATACAGTAATCCTACTCTCCTGGTAGACGAAGGGTATGTGTATCAATTGCAAAAAAAACAATTCGAGGCAGATCAAAAATACCAAGAAGCAATTAACGAAATTGACAAAAACGCGAACTATGCCTACAATTTAGGAAGTGTTTTTGAGCGAAAAGTATTGCTAGAATGGGCATTAAAAGCGTATGAAAAAGGGCAAAAAATAAATCCAAATCTCAATTTTGATTACCAAATAGCTTTATTACAAGGACAATTGGGGAAATTAGATGTAATGCTTGAAAAATTTCTTGATTATGGCTATAAAAACCAGGAAAACACACCGCTTGTTCAAAATCAGTTGAGCCGCTTTTTAATGGACGATGCCGACGGTTCGTTTGCCAAAGAAATCAAAAAAGGCTTGTTACTTAAAACCCAACAATCCCAAGACGTGTATTGGAACCAATTTTTGAGTTGGTATTTTGTACAACAAAAAGAATATGGCAAAGCATTTGTTCAAGAAAAAGCGGTCTACAAACGCAATCCCGATAGTTTTTATACTATTGTAACACTAGCTAGAATGGCTATGGATGAAAAACAGAATGAGGATGCCAAGTCCATACTCACTTTTGTACTTGAAAACACCCAAGATCAAGATTTACAACTACAAGCCCATCACTTTTTGCTGTCCATGGAAATAGAGACGGCCACCGTAAACGAATATGTAGGTCTGGATATTAAGGCACAAGAATTGTTGAAAAAATTTGGCATTACACCATTTTCTTTAGATCTCCAATTGCTAACAGCACACTTTGAGGCCTTCTATTTGAAACAAACCGATAGGGCTATTACTTTGTTAAAAAACGCGCTGTTATTGCCGCTTAATGTGCGGGATGAATCCAAAGTAAAAATGGCATTAGGCGACATTATGGTCTTCGGTGAAAAATTCAATCAAGCCATTTTATATTATGCACAAGTAGAAGACAACTTAAAAAATGATGTTTTGGCGCACGAAGCCAGTCTAAAATTAGCCAAAGCTAACTTCTATAAAAAAGATTTTGAATGGACCTTACAACAAGTAAAAAATCTCAAACAGTCGCCCAGCTTATTAATTGCAAATGATGCTGTAGAATTGTTTTTGCTTATCCAAGATAATTCGGCGGAAGATAGTTTGCGTGTGGCTTTACAAGCATATGCTAGGGCTGATTTTCAATTGTATCAAAAGAAAAAAGAAGAAGCTCTTCAGTCATTTTTAACGCTGTTAGAAAAGCATAAAGGTGAAAGCATAGAGGAAAGCACCTTGTTTAAAGTTGCTAAAATTTATGAAGAAAAACAAGACTACTCAAATGCGTTGCGCTACTATCAAACAATCTTAGACCAGCACAAAGAAGGTATTTATAGAGATGAAGCCTTATTTTTTTCTGCAGAAATATATCGCAAATACCTCTTAGATAACGAAAAAGCAAAGGGTTTGTATGAAAAAATTGTCCTAGAACACCCCGATAGTTTATACTTTACCGAAAGTAGAAAATACTACCGAACGTTGCGTGGAGATACGTCTATTTAGGAAGAAAAAGAACTATATTTTACCGTTAAACTAGTAAAAAAACTATGATTATATACAATGTAACAATTAACGTAGATGAAAGCATTCATCTGGACTGGTTAAAATGGATGCAAAACAAACACATCAATGAAGTTTTAGCTACAGGATTATTTACCCAAGCTAAACTTGTAAAAGTGTTAGTAGAAGAAGAAATGGGTGGGACAACATATGCCGTACAATATTTTACCGATTCTAAATCAAAATTAGACGATTATTACCTCAATCATGCGCCAAGACTACGTCAAGAAGGCTTGCAATTATTTGGTGATAAAATGTTAGCGTTTAGAACAGAATTGGAAATAATGGAAGAATTCTACAAAAAGGAAAATTAGAATGGAAAAAGTAAGCGCAAAAAAACACTTAGGACAGCATTTCTTAAAAGACGAAAGTATTGCTAAGGATATCGCCGATACACTTTCACTTGAAGGCTATTCAAAAATTTTAGAAATTGGTCCGGGAATGGGTGTTTTAACCAAATATTTGTTGGACAAACCTACCGAAACCTTTGTCATTGAAATTGACAACGAATCGGTAGAATACCTAGGTGTTCACTTTTCAAAATTAGACAATCATATCATCGCCAAAGATTTTTTAAAATATGATTTAAATGAAGTATTTAACAAGGAACCCTTTGCCATTATTGGTAATTTTCCTTACAATATTTCGACCCAAATTGTATTTAAAACGCTAGAAATGCGCGACCAAATTCCAGAATTTGCGGGCATGTTTCAAAAGGAAGTAGCTGAACGAATTTGCGAAAAAAAAGGAAGCAAAGTCTATGGCATTTTATCGGTGCTCACGCAAGCTTTTTATGAAGCCGAGTATTTGTTTACTGTACCACCAAGTGTATTTATACCTCCCCCAAAAGTAGATTCGGGAGTATTGCGCTTGAGAAGAAAGGCAAATTATTCGCTACCTTGTGATGAAAAATTATTTTTTAGAGTAGTAAAAACGGCCTTTCAACAACGAAGAAAAACATTGCGTAATAGTTTAAAATCATTCAATTTTTCTGATAATTTAAAAGAAGATAGTATCTTTGACCTCCGTCCCGAGCAATTAACGGTGGATCAATTTATCAGTATTACTCAAAAAATAGCAGCCGATGGAGTTTAAAATCAGCAGAGAGTTTCTAACTGAAATAGAACAACTTATCAGTGAAAACAAGGCACAAGAGCTTCTTTTGCTTCTTGATGATATTCACTTTGCTGATATTGCCGAAATCATGGAAGCACTCGATGATTACGGTGCGGCGTATATTTTTAACACCTTAGATTCGGAAAAAACAGCCGAAATCTTATTGGAATTAGATGAAGAAGTTCGGGAAAAAATTCTTCACAACTTATCGCCGAAAGAAATTGCTGAAGAGTTAGACGAATTGAGTACTGACGATGCTGCTGATATCATCGCCGAATTACCACAACATAAAAAAGAACAGGTAATTTCTGAACTTGAAGATGTTGAACACGCCAAAGACATTGTAGATTTATTGCGTTATGATGAAGATACTGCGGGTGGTTTAATGGGAAAAGAGTTGGTAAAAGTAAATGAAAACTGGAACGTACTCACCTGCGTCAAAGAAATGCGGTTGCAAGCCGAAAATGTATCCCGAGTTCATTCTATTTATGTAGTTGATGACGAAGAACGCTTGAAAGGCCGATTGTCGTTAAAAGATCTCTTGACTACCTCAACCAAAACGCCAATTAGCGAAGTATACATCAAAAAAGTAGACTACGTAAAAGTAGACACCAAAGATGTTGAAGTGGCGCGCATCATGCAAAAATACGACTTGGAAGCCATTCCGGTGGTGGATGAGTTAGGCCGATTAGTAGGCCGTATTACCATTGATGATATTATCGATGTGATCAAAGAAGAAGCTGACAAAGATTACCAGTTAGCAGCGGGTATCTCACAAGACGTTGAGGCCGATGACAGTATTTTGGAACTTACCAAAGCGCGGTTACCTTGGTTAGTTTTAGCATTATTTGGCGGATTTATTTCCGTACACGTTTTGGGTATTTTTGAACCCATTATGAAATTATACCCCAAATTGTTTTTCTTTACCCCACTAATTGCGGCTATGGCCGGAAATGTAGGGGTACAATCATCGGCAATTATCGTACAAGGTTTAGCAAACAACACAATTATTGGCCCTATTGTTGAACGATTATTGAAAGAACTTTCGTTAAGTTTATTGAACGGAGTAATCCTCTCGGTCATCTTATTGGCTGGAAGTTATTTCTTGTTGGGCTACGAAGTTCATGTGGGTTACACTGTAGCCATTGCCTTACTTACTGTTATTATTATAGCATCGTTGATAGGCACTTTTATTCCCATTATCTTAAATAAATATGGTGTCGACCCTGCATTAGCAACGGGACCATTCATCACAACAAGCAATGATATTATAGGAATCTTAACCTATTTTACGATTGCTAAAATCATTTTAGGAATTTAACAGCTTCGCAATCTTGAGGTATTCTCAGGTATTTATCTACTTTTATCGATTTAATTAGTTCACTCTTGAATGCAATAGTTCCATCCAAGTTTTGATAATAGATTATTTTTAAGAGTCCATTTGGCAACGCTAAAGTGTTTTTCCAATGCATATAAAAAGTTGGATTATTTATAAATGGCATAAAATTGTTGCTGCTTTTATCTATAATAAAATGAACCGTTCTCAGTTTTTTCCTTTTTTGATAGCCTAACTTTTTTAACGATTTTGTAGCAAAATGCAAATATAAGGTGTCGTTTATTAGGGTATCATTGTGTTTTATTACCTCAAATTCTGTTGCCTTTTTTTTATATAAATCCATTGAAAATTTGTGTACAGATCTGCAATCATTATTGAATGTTTCGGCTTGAAAGAACAATGCTTTATCTACCATAGCATTAACCGTTAACCCTTTAAAATCTATGAAATTGATATTGGTTTGTACAGAGTCCTTATTTTTTTGAGCATGCATAACACAGGAATTGTCTTTTGAATTGATAAAATACAAGCTTCCCTTTAGCTCTGAAGAATTTTTATACAACAATGCATAATCAAAATGATACTTGATTTGAGCTTGTGAAAAACAGCATAGTAATACCAACAATGCTGACAGGAGGTTCTTCATATAAATAGTTTATACAATTTTACAAAAAAATAAACTCTTGTCAATATTTTTTACTTATATTTATGTCACTAGAAAAAATTCATAAAGATGAAAAAGTTACTTGCTTTTGTATTATTGTGTTATTCAGGAATAACATTTGCTCAAAAACCTATTTTTAGTACCGCTAAAACAAAATCGGTAACCGTATTTTATAGTGGTGCAGAATTAAAACAAACTATTACAGTTACAATTCCTGTTGGGACACATGAAATAGTAGTAAAAAACATAGCAAACCAACTCAATGAAAACACCTTACAAGTTGGCGCTCCTAGTTCGGTTACTATTTTATCTTCCCAATTCACTCAAAATTACATTTCAGAGTACGAAATAGATGAAAACAATCCGCAGATAAAAAAAGTAAGAGATAGCATTGCTTATTATGAAAATGCAAAATTAAAAGTAAGTAATGAAAAAAATGCGCTGTCAAAAACCATCGAATTATTAGATAAAAACCAACAAATTGGAACCCAAAATTCGACCATGGCAGTTGCTGAATTAATGAAATTAGTAGATTATTATACCGCAAAAAGAACTCAAATTAGCAATTCAATTAATAGATTAACAGACAAAGAAATCGCATTAAGAGATAAGATAGAAAAACTTGAAGCGCAACTAGCCATTAATGAAGAAAAAGAAGAAAATGTATCTAAGGGCAAGCTCGTTTTACAAGTGATGAATGAAATTGCAGGTCCTGTAACACTAAATATTACCTATATTACAAATGCTGCCTCTTGGCAACCTTTTTATGACTTAAGAGCAGAAAACACAACCGAGCCTATAGCTGTGTCTTACAAAGCTAAAGTATCTCAAAATACGGGTATCGATTGGAAAAAAATAAAATTAAGTTTATCTAATGGTAATCCTAATCAAAACAACAATGCGCCACTTTTACAAACTTGGTTTTTGAAATATGGGTATATTAACTCGGAATTAAACATGAAAGTTTCCTCTAATAGCATACAAGCTTTAACTGGAAAAGTATCTGGTCTGCAAATATCAGATAAAAGCAAGGAATTTGAAGACAACAAAGAAAGTAAAATTGTTTTACGAGGTAACCGAAGCATAACAGGTAACAATAATGGATTAGTAGTAATTGACAATCAAATTTCAAATGCTAGCGTATTAAGTCAAATTCCCCCCGAAATGATACAAAGTGTAAATGTATTAAAAGACACTCAAGGCACAGCTTTATATGGTTCGCAAGGCGCCAATGGCGTAATTGTTGTAACAACAAAAAACATGAACGACTATACCTCTATTGAAGAAAATGAACTTAACATATCATTTGATATTGATGTCCCTTATGATATTTTATCCAATGGAAAAATGCACAGTGTAGCTTTAAAAGAATTTAATTTACCTGCAACCTATAAATATTATGCTGTGCCAAAACTAGACAAAGAAGCTTTTTTACTTGCTGAATTGAATGAGTATGGAAAATACAATTTATTACCTGGTGAGGCAAATATCTTTTTTGAAGGAGTGAACGTTGGCAAAACTACTATCAATCCTAACCAAACACAAGAACTGTTAAATTTGAGTATGGGAAGAGATAAAAAAATTAGTATTAAACGAGAAAAAGTAGCCGATAAATCGGGTACAAAATTTTTGTCTGCTTATAAAGAGCAAACGTTTACCTATGATATAACTGTGCGAAACAATAAAAAAGACGCTATTAATTTAATGCTTAAAG
Organism: Flavobacterium sp.; assembly: GCA_031973615.1. Taxonomy (GTDB): domain Bacteria; phylum Bacteroidota; class Bacteroidia; order Flavobacteriales; family Flavobacteriaceae; genus Flavobacterium. Next base: position 11,646 of record DALYCS010000031.1, read on the forward strand.
ATCAATACCCATTAAGTAGTGACAAAGACATTACTGTAGAAATCGAAGAACTTTCTGGAGCAAATGAAAACAAAGAAACTGGTGTATTAACTTGGGAACTTAAACTCAATTCTAATGAAACGAAAAAAATTAGAATCAGTTATAAAGTTAAATATTCAAAAGATAAATTTATAGATAACTTATAAATAATAGCAGTTGACAGTCTCAGTTAGCAATATATTACTGAAAACTGAGACTAAAAACTATACACTATTAAGGCGCTGGATTCGGAATTAATTCCTGGATTTTCTCTATTTCAGCCACAATTTCATCGGATAAAACGGTTTCAAATGCGCGAATGTTTTCTTGCAATTGACTCATACTTGTAGCACCAATAATTGTTGATGTTACAAATTGTTGGCGATGCACAAAAGCAATGGCCATTTGGGTTAATGATATTCCATGAGCTTCAGCTAATTCCTTATATAATTTAGTGGCTTTGAAACAATTTTCGTTTGTATAACGGGTAAAATTTCGAAACAAATCCAATCGGGAGTTTTTCTCAATTCCTCTCAAATGTTTGCCTGTCAAATATCCAAACCCTAACGGAGAATAGGCCAATAAACCTACATTTTCTCGCATGCCTATTTCCGACAACCCTACTTCATACAGACGATTCAGCAAAGAAAACGGATTTTGGATGGTGGCAATTCTAGGCAATCCGTGTTTTTCACTTTCCATTAGAAAACGCATTACACCCCACGGATTTTCATTAGAAACTCCAATATGCTTGATTTTTCCTTCTTTAATTAAACCGTCAAAGACCGTCAATACTTCAAAAATATTGTCTTGCCATTTGGGATCCAATTCCTGAACGCCTCGCTTTTGAAACATATTCATCACGCGTTCCGGCCAGTGCATTTGATACAAATCGATATAATCAGTCTGTAAATTTTTCAAACTCAATTCTACCGCTTCGTGCAAGCTTTTTTTGGAAAAATCGAGCGGTTGCCGAATGTATTCCATGCCGCGATTTGGTCCCGCAATTTTAGTAGCTATAACTAGTTTTTCGCGTTCCGAAGGGCCAATTTTTTGAATCCAAGTTCCCATAAACCGTTCGGTACTACCAAAAATTTGTGCATTTCCTCCTATAGGGTACATTTCGGCCGTATCGATAAAATTGATGCCGTTTTCAAGCGCAAAGTCGAGTTGTGAATGGGCTTCACTTTCGGTGTTTTGATTGCCAAAAGTCATGGTCCCTAGACAAATTTTGCTGACTTGAAGAGTGGTATTGGGTAGCGTGGTATAGTTCATTTCAGAATTTGAATATTTATGTCCAAAGTTACAAAGTTTCATGCAAAGAAAAAGGCTTGAATTTATTATTCAAGCCTTTTTTATTTTTCTTTTATAAAATATTATAATGCATTCAACATTTTAGAAATCTCATCCAACTTAGGCGTTAAGATGATTTCGATCCGTCTGTTTTTAGCTTTGCCTTCAGCAGTTTCATTGGATAATAGAGGAGCAAATTCTCCACGACCCGCAGCGGTTAAGTTTTCTTTTTTCACTTTGGCATTTGCCGATAGTATGTTGACAATCGCTGTAGCGCGTTTGGTTGATAAATCCCAGTTATTTTCAACACCACCACCAATTGTTCCGGTAATTTTGTCGTTATCGGTATGTCCTTCAATTAATACCGAAATGTCTGGATTATCGCCCAATACTTTCCCTACTAAATCTACCGCTTTTTTACCTTCAGCACCTACTGTCCAACTGCCCGATTCAAACAACAATTTGTTTTC
>DALYCS010000032.1:0-1212 GCA_031973615.1 Flavobacterium sp.
AATTTCGGTCAATTGTTTTTTATCAAACGAAGTATCAAATTTTTGAAGCATTACCTTGTCGGAAACTTGTTGGTAACCTTCCCACTCATTTTCCATGAAAGGAGTAATTACGGTCAAGTCTTTCTTACGAGATGCTTCTAAGTTTTCATCTAATTTGGCCTTGTAAGCTTCTTCCAATTCTTTAACATAGCCCGAAGAAATTACGCTTTCGTGTGTTAATTTCTCTGCATAAATGTCTCTTGGATTTTTATGTTTAGCAATGGCTTTGTATAAAATAGGCTGCGTAAAGCGAGGTTCGTCACCTTCATTATGACCATATTTTCTGTATCCTAACAAATCGATAAATACATCTGTTCCAAACGCCATGCGGTAATCTAACGCAAATAACATTGCGTGTACAACAGCTTCTGCATCGTCTGCATTTACGTGTAATACAGGAGACAAAGTTACTTTTGCTACATCCGTACAATACGTAGACGAACGTGCATCTAAATAATTAGTGGTAAATCCAACTTGATTATTGATGACCAAATGTATCGTTCCTCCGGTTTTATATCCGTCTAATTTGGCCATTTGAATGATTTCGTAAACAATACCTTGACCAGCTACAGCGGCATCCCCGTGAACTGCAATTGGTAATACTTTTGAAAAATCATTGGGATAATTTCTATCTTGTTTGGCTCTCGTAATTCCTTCAATAACAGCCCCTACCGTTTCTAAGTGCGACGGATTTGGCGCTAAATTTAAGTTGATTTTTTTTCCCGAATCGGTTACACGATCTGAAGTTAACCCTAAATGGTATTTTACGTCACCATCAAAATTTGCATCTTCGTCATAGTCTTTACCGTCAAATTCAGAAAAAATGTTTTGGGTATTTTTTCCAAAAATATTGGCCAATACGTTCAAACGTCCTCTGTGAGCCATCCCCATCACAAACTGCTCCACTCCTTTGTCAGCTGCCGCTTCCACTAATGCATCTAATGCCGGAATAACCGCTTCACATCCTTCCAACGAAAAACGTTTTTGACCCACATATTTGGTATGTAAGAAATTTTCAAATGAAACTGCTTCGTTTAATTTTTGTAGAATATGCTTTTTTTTCTCGATAGAGAAATTGGGTAAATTGTCATTAATATCTAAACGATTTTTGATCCACTCTAATTTGTGTGGCTCACGAATGTACATGTATTCCACTCCAATGGACTGGCAATA
>DALYCS010000032.1:1222-12543 GCA_031973615.1 Flavobacterium sp.
ATATACATTCTCTAAATGCTTGATGATATCCGCCAAAGAAGATGGCTTCATATTGACCATTTTTGCAGCATCAAAAACGGTAGTTAAATCGGCTTGAGATAATCCGAAATTTTCTAACGCTAATGATGGTCCATGTACTCTTCGGTCTCTTACAGGATTTGTTTTGGTAAATAAATGACCTCTTGTTCTATAACCTTCAATTAATTTAAGGACATTGAACTCTTTTTGCATTTTTTCAGAAATTTCACCCGAAGTACCCGAAGCGGCAAAAGCTACTTGTTGTGCTACTTCATCGGTCCCATAATGGGCTTGTGCAAAATCAAATCCTTGAAAAAAACTTCTCCAGCTGGGCTCTACGCTATCTGGATTTTGTAGATATTGTTCGTATAAATCGGCAAAAAAAGCCGTGTGTGCAGCGTTTAAAAAGGAAAACCTATCCATATCGTGTTGTCTGAAAGACCTTTTAATTAAAAATTCTACGCAAAAGTAAAACATTTTATGATAATCTTTCAAGGATTTTTATACTTTTATGCCAATAATTTTTCGAAAATGGAATTATGAAAAAGAATTCTGCAATAAATTTAACAGTTTTATTAACTATTGTGTTTTTATTTGGTTTGAAACGTGAAATTTATGCACAAGATAACCAAGTTCGTAAAACAAAAAGTGATTTTTTTAGCCGCGTACAATTTGGCGGTGGATTTGGAGTAAGTGCAGGAACTGGATATGCCGATATCATGGTTGCTCCTTGTGCAATTTATCATATAAATGAATCAGTTTCAGCTGGTTTTGGAGCCCAATACAGCTACATTAAACAAAAGGAACTTTACAAGGCCAATACCTATGGCGGAAGCATAATCGCCTTGTTCAACCCGATAGAAGAACTTCAAATTTCAACGGAGTTGGAACAATTGCGCGTCAATCGAACTTTTAACGATGCACTAGGAAATGACAAAGCGGTTTTCTGGAATACAGCATTGTATCTTGGTGCAGGTTATCGCAATGAAAATGTAATTATGGGGGTGCGTTACAACATTCTTTTTAAAGAACGTGAAAATGTATATACCGAAGCGTTTATGCCGTTTGTAAGAGTGTTTTTTTAATATTTATTTCGGAACCACACCTTTTGCCATTCGCGTTTTAAAACTAAAAACGCAACTTGTTCCGATAATTCAACCAAATCTGAACCGTCTAATTTTTTGATTTGTTCTTCAGGTACGTCAATTATATATAACAAATTCAAATATTCGGCAAATTTATATTGAATGAGCTTGTAGATTTTTTCTTGTACCAAATTTTTAAACTCAAACGGAAAAATACTAGTCGGCACATCTAAAGATTCATTCGCCAAAGCAAAATCTTTATTCACTTGTTCAATGAGTTTGAAGTACAAATGTTCTTCCTCGGCTTGTGAAATTAATGCGTCAATATTTATTGGATTTGTAAAATTCATTTTTCAGTAGTATTGACACATTGTCGAATTTAATAATTGACACATTATTACACGTTTCTTCCCATTAAACTCTCACCAAAGGCTTTCAAAATTAGTTTCTTTTCAGTTGTAATATCCATTTTTTCTAGGGTTTCAAAAGCCTTGAAAGTATACGCTTGAATCGCTTTTTTGGTGGCTTCACTAGCCCCAGAAGCATTAAAAATACTAGTAACCGTAGCAATTTTTCCTTGACTATCAGAAGGCTGACTTGCAAACAAATGCGCCAACTGCTGCTGGGCTTCTGTATTTGCAAATTCCATAGCTTTCAAATACAAATAGGTTTTTTTGTTTTCAATTATGTCGCCGCCAACTTGTTTTCCAAAGGTTTCTGGATTTCCAAAAGCATCTAGATAATCATCTTGTAACTGAAAAGCAAGTCCTAAGTTCAATCCAAAATCATATATTAAATTGGCGTTTTCATCGGATGTTTCAGCTACAATAGCTCCCATCTTCATAGCAGCTCCAACCAGTACAGCGGTTTTGTATTCAATCATTTTGAGATATTCAGGAATCGTCACATCATTTCGCAACTCAAAATCGACATCATATTGCTGTCCTTCGCAAACTTCTAAAGCAGTTTTACTGAATAATTTAGCTAGTTTTTGAAAGGTTTCTGGTTTATAATTTTCAAAGAATTGGTAGGCTAAAATAAGCATCGCATCCCCCGATAATATCCCCGTATTCAAATCCCATTTTTCATGAACGGTTTGATGCCCTCTTCGCAAAGGAGCATCGTCCATAATGTCATCGTGAATTAATGAAAAATTATGAAAAACCTCAATGGCTGTAGCCGCTGGCATCGCTTTTTCGCAATCAGCATTGAATACTTCACTGGCCATTAAAGTTAAAACAGGTCGCATTCTTTTACCACCCAAAGACAAAATGTAATTGATGGGTTCGTATAAGTTTTTAGGTTCTTTTTGTGCGACAATTTTTGAAAAATGATCCCTTATTTTTTCTTGATAGAAGGAAACTGAATGCATACTGCTGAATTTTTGGCTAATTTACTTCAATAATCTGAAACGGAACAAATTAATCAAGTGTTAAATTTACGTAAAAACTTTGGAAACTATTTTTGTGTTAATAGTTTCCAGCATATCTTTGCGACAAATTAAAAACCCTGTCTTACCATAGGACTAAAAAAAGAATGAAAGACCAAATTTTACTAAAAGCAACAGACCTCTTTTTAACACTCGGTTTCAAAAGTGTTACCATGGATGATATTGCCGCAGAAATGGGTATTTCAAAAAAAACAATTTACCAACACTACAGTAATAAAGATCAGTTGGTAAAAGCTTCCACAATGCATTTGTTTGAAACCATATCGTGTGGAATTGACCAAATCTGTGCTTTGGAAAACAACCCAGTAGAAGAGTTGTTTTTGATCAAAGATTTTGTCATGAAAAATTTAAAGAACGAAAGCGCTTCTCCTATCTATCAATTGCAAAAATATTATCCAAAAATTCATAAAACCTTAATGATGCGTCAATTTGCCAAAATGGGGGATTGTGTTATTGTTAATTTAGAAAAAGGAATAGCACAAGGTTTTTTTAGAAAAGAAATGAATACTCTTTTAATTGCGCGATTTTATTTTGCCGGTATGACCAGTTTAAAAGACACCGAAATATTTAACCCCGAAGAGTTTCCGTCCTTATCCATACAAATGGCTTATTTAGAATATCATTTACGGGGCATTTGCACAGAAAAAGGGATTCAAAAACTAGAACAATTATTAAAATAGATCTTTACATATGAAACAAAAACTAACTGTACTTTGCTTGCTAATTGTCACTACACTAGTGGCTCAAGAAACAAAGAAATCGTATACCTTCACATTAGAGCAAGCCATAGAACATGCGGTGAAAAACAATTATTCTATGCTCAATGCCAATAGAGATGTGGATGTGGCAAAAAAGAAAAAATGGGAAACTACAACCATGGGGTTGCCACAAATTAATGGCTCACTTAATTATCAAAACACGTTCGAATTTACCAAACAAGGAGCGGCAGCCAATGCATTTAATCCGGCGGCCAATCCTAATGACATCGTATTGCTCGCTTTTGGCACCAAACACGTGGCAATTGGAAATTTAACATTGAGCCAATTGATTTTTGATGGCTCCTATTTAGTTGGACTTCAATCGGCTAAAACCTATTTGCAAATTTCGGAAAACGCCAAAGTAAAAACGGGTCAAGAAATTAGAGAAATGGTCATCAATTCATATGGCAATGTATTGCTTGCCGATGAAAGCATTAAAATTCTTGAAAACAACAAAAAAATTCTTGAAAAAACACTAGCTGACACAAAAGAGATCTTCAAAAACGGATTAATTGAAGAAGAAAATGTAGAACAACTTCAAATTACTTTAGCCAGTTTGACCAGTTCATTAGACAATGTAAAACGCCAAAAAAGAATTGCAGTAGATTTGCTAAAACTGCTTTTGGGAATTGATTTAGAGGAGGAATTGGTGCTGACGGATCAATTGAATACCTTAACCCAAAACAATATTGATTTAGCATTATTGAAAAAAGAATTTCAGGCCGAAAATACTATTGATTACCAAATTGGTAAGAACATTGAAAAAAGTAAACAATTACTACTAAAATTAGAAAAAAGTAAAGCCTTACCTTCTCTTGCCGCTCAGATCAATTTTGGATACAATTCATTTGCAAATCAATTCGATTTTTTAAACAGAACCCAAAAATGGAATAACTTTTCAAATGTTGGTGTCGGATTAAACGTTCCTGTATTCAGTAGCTTGGGGAGAAGCTCTCGAACACAACAAGCTAAAATTGCATTGGAACAAGCCAAAACTTCGGTAACCGAAACCGAACAGAAATTAAAATTACAATTTGCAAAAGCGAAAAGTGATTATGAATTTAGTATTGAACAATTGGCAACTTCTAAAAGCAATTTAAATTTAGCCGAACGCATTGAGTCTAAAAACCAAATTAAATTCAAAGAAGGATTGGCCAGTAGTTTTGATTTAACAGAGGCCCAACGCCAATTATACAGTGCACAACAAAGTTATCTTCAAGCCATGCTTGACGTAATCAACAAAAAAGCAACCTTAGAAAAACTAGTAAATTAATTATTAAATAAAGTCAATATTTCACAAACATAACTATAAACCCATGAAAAAAATAATTGCACTTACCACCCTATCAATTGCATTTTTAGCGTGTTCAAAAAAAGACGATAACGCCACTATTGAACAATTAATTTCGACTAAAAATGTAGCAGCACTTCAAGCTAAAAAAGCAAACCTTCAAGCTGATTTATCCATAATTGATGAAGCTTTGGCTAAATTAGATGTTAAAAAAGATGAAGCTTTAGTTACTACACTAACCTTAAAAGACACTATTTTCAATCATTATTTAGAAGTTCAAGGAAATGTAAATACCAAGGAAAACATTGTAGTTCAGCCCGAATTTAGTGGAACATTAACAGCCCTTTATGTAAAAGCAGGTCAACGTGTTGCCAAAGGGCAAATTCTAGGAAAAATTGACGACGCCGGAATGGGTCAGCAATTAGCAAGTATTGAAAACCAATATGCATTAGCCAAAACCACTTTTGAACGTCAAAAGAATCTTTGGGATAAAAAAATTGGCTCTGAAATTCAGTTTTTACAAGCGCAAGCACAAATGATCTCTGCTCAAAAAGGAGTTGCACAAATGCGAGCTCAAGTAGCAAAAACGGTAATACGTGCTCCTTTTTCGGGTACAATTGATGACGTTTTTGTTGAACGAGGACAAGTGGTAGCTCCCAATCCGCAAGGATTAATGCGCATCGTAAATTTGTCAAACATGTATGTTTCAACCACTGTGCCTGAAACCTATATTGGAAAATTAAAACCGGGAACAGAGGTTGATGTTTTCTTAACGTCATTAGGGAAAACCTATAAAGGAAAAGTACGCCAAGTGGCTAACTTTATCAATCCAAACAATAGAAGTTTCGGTATAGAAGTAAGTGTACCCAACCCTGATAATTTATTGCGTCCCAACCAAGTTGCGAAACTAAAAATAATAGATTACACAATCAATAACGCCATTGTAGTACCTACTAATGTAGTACAAGAAGACGGTGAGCATCAAAAATTTGTTTTTATTGCTACTCAAATTAAGGACAAAACAGGAATTGCTAAAAAGGTAGTCGTAAAAGTGGGTAAATCTTCAAATAATGTTACCGAAATACTAAGTGGCTTATCCGCTAATGACGTGCTAGTAACCGAGGGAGTTAATAGTATTGCCGAAGGTATGAAACTTAATTTTTAATTGTATTTTCAAACAACAAGTTGTACACAAAAAGATAACTTGAAACCTCAAACCAATAAATATGTCACATAAAAATAAAGAATTCGGAATATCGAGTTGGGCCGTAGACAATAGGGTTACCGTATATATTTTAACCTTGCTGATTGTCATTACGGGTGTAATTGCCTATGTAACCATGCCTCGTGAAGATTTTCCAGAAATTATCGAAAACAAGGTTTACATTTCTTCTGTTTTTCCAGGAAACTCAGCGGAAGATGTCGAAAAATTAATTATTAAACCCCTTGAGAAAGAATTTAAAAATATTTCGGGTGTTGAAAAAATTACGTCTAGTTCCTTCCAAGATTATGGAATGATCATCGTAGAATTTGCAGACAATATCACTATTGAAGACGCCAAAACAAAGATCAAAGACAAAGTTGATGTAAAAAAGGCCGATTCTGATTGGCCCAATCTTGACAACGGCAGTAAAGTAGAGCCCAATGTGTTTGAATTAAACATTTCGGAGGAAGTGCCTATTTTGAATATCAACTTAAAAGGAAATTATACCACTCAACAACTCAAAAAATATGGGGAGTTGTTACAAGATGACATCGAAGAAATTGCCGAAGTAAAAAAAGTGGACATCCTAGGGGTAGACGATAAAGAAGTCGAAATTGCCGTGGATATTTTCAAAATGACCGCTGCTCAGGTGTCATTTGACGAAATCCAAAACGCGGTGAAGTATGAAAACATGACCCTTTCGGGTGGAAATTTAATTTCGCAAGGTTCTCGAAACAATATCCGAATTGTAGGAGAAATCAAAGATCCCAAAGAATTAGAAAATGTGATCGTAAAATCTTTCGGAGGAACCGTATATTTAAAAGATATTGCAGTTGTAAATTTTAAAGAAAAAGAAAAAACAACATATGCTCGTGAAAAAGGACAAGAAGTAGTCATGTTGAACGTTAAAAAACGTTCCAATCAAAACATGATTTCTGCCATTGAACAAGTAAAAGAAAAATTAGAAAAAGCCAAAGAATCCTATTTACCTTCTAATTTAACCCTTGAACTTTCTAACGATCAATCTTCTCGAGTAGAACACCAAGTAGATGAATTATCCAACCATATTATTTTCGGAATTGTATTGGTAATGATTGTCTTAATGTTTACCATGGGGCTTCGAAATTCGCTATTTGTTGGAGCTGCCATTCCGCTTTCTATGCTAATGGCGTTTACCATTTTATCGGCTTTCGGTCTAACCTTGAATACAATGGTATTGTTCGGATTGGTAATGGGATTAGGAATGCTTGTGGATGATGGAATTGTGGTTGTCGACAACGTATTTGCCAACATGAAAAAGGGGATGGACAAAGTATCCGCTTCAAAAATTGGTATTGGCGAAATCGCGTGGCCGGTTATTTCTTCTACAGCGACTACATTAATGGCATTTTTACCCTTTGCTTTGTGGCCCGGAACTATGGGTAAATTCATGAAATATTTCCCAATTACATTAACCGTAACACTAACAGCTTCTTTATTTGTGGCAATGGTAGTAAATGCGGCAATGACCGGGGGTTCTATGGATACTGAAGATCGCAATGTGTCTAATAAATCGGCAAAATTATATACCGTACTATTTAGTGTGGTGGGAATTGTTTTTGTAATGATTGGTCACCTAACCGATACTACTTTTGCAAAAGCCATCGGGCATTTAGCCATTATTTCTTTAGGATTAATGTGGTTATATAAAATCAAATTGTACCAATGGACACAAGATTTTCAGCACAACTTTTTTCCAAAAATGGAAGATAAATACAAGAATTTCTTGGCTAAAATTTTAACGGGAAGAAAAGCGTGGTATGCCCTATTGGGTATTATTGGAATGCTATTTTTCTCCTTTATTTTATTAGGAATTTTCCCAAGAAAAGTATTGTTTTTCCCAGATAATATTCCAAATCAAGTAATTACCTATATCGAATATCCGCAAGGAACCGATATTGCGAAAACAAATAAAGCCACTCTTTTTGTGGAAAAACAAGTCATTGCGATCTTAGAAAAATATGTCGATAAAGAAACCAACAAAAATTACTTAGCCGAAAGTATTGTTTCGCAAGTGGGTGTAGGTGCCGGTAATCCAAATGTAGATGCAGGATCGGCTTCAGAAACGCCTTACAAAGGGAAAGTAACCGTAAATTTCTCGGAATATAAATTTAGAAGAGGGGTTAATACTACCGAGGTGTTGGATGAAATTCGGGCCAAAGTAAAAGGCATTGCGGGTGCTACGGTTACTGTTGAAAAAGACGCCAACGGACCCCCTGCTGGTTATCCTATTAGTATTCAATTAACAGGTATCGATTACCAAGAAATGTTAGTTGAAGCCGATAAAATGATTGCTTATTTAAATGCTAAAAACATTCCTGGAATTGAACGATTGAGTGTTGACGTCAACAAAGAAAGTCCGGAATTAGAAGTAAAAGTAGATCGTGTGAGTGCAGGAAGCTTAGGTGTTTCAACAGGTCAGTTAGGATTTAACTTGCGCCGTTCGGTGTATGGTCAGGAAATCTCCACGTATAAAGAAGGTGATGATGACTATAACATTACAATGCGGATGCAAGATGACCAACGCAAGAATGAAGATGTATTGTTCAACCAATCGCTAACCTTTAGAAATCAGAACAACGGGCAAATGATGCAAGTTCCTATTTCGGCTGTATCAGAAACAAATAAAACAACCACTTATAATCAAATCAAAAGAAAAAACCAGAAACGCATCATGACGGTGTATTCCAACGTGTTAACCGGTTATAATGGTGATGAAATTACCAAGCAAATAGCTGCTGAGTTAAAAACGTATACTTTCCCAAAAACGGTGAGTTACTCGTTCTCAGGGGTGCAAGAAGAACAAGGTAAAAATCAGAGTTTCTTGATGTATGCACTTTTCTTGGCCTTAGCCGGCATTACAATCATTATTGTACTTCAGTTCAATTCGGTGTCCAAAACAATGGTAATCTTGTTTACAGTACTATTAAGTTTTAGTGGTGTATTCTATGGATATGTTATTGCCAATATGGATTTTGTAATCTTGATGACCATGATGGGAATCATATCGCTGGCGGGAATCGTAGTGAAAAACGGAATTGTATTGATGGACTTCTTCGTACTCTTATTAGACAAAAAGGTAGCCGATCAGCAATTACAAAGTCACGATGATTTATCATTGGAAGAAATTAAAGAAGTCATCATTGAGTCAGGGAAATCGCGTTTACGACCGGTTTTATTGACTGCTTTAACAGCTGTATTGGGATTAATTCCATTGGCAATTGGTTTGAACTTTGATTTCTTCTCTTTAATCACAGAATTTAACCCACACTTGTACATGGGAGGAGATAACGTAATTTTCTGGGGACCACTAGCGTGGACGATCATTTTCGGATTAACCTATGCAACAGTATTAACACTCGTAATGGTACCGGTGATGTTTTACTTGGTGAAACGAGTGAAGTATTGGTTACGCGATAGGAGAATTGCAAGTGCTTAATGAATGGCATGTAATGCATAAAAAAAGTCCCGATGTATCGGGACTTTTTTTATTTTGAGAAAGTTATAATTTATTTAGTAGCTAAATAATTTTTTGTAATTGTGTTAACAGAAGCAACTCTACTGTTTTCAAATGCCACTTTATTAATAGTTGCAGCATTGTAAAACGTCCAAGTGCCTACTTTTTCGCCTTGGTTATATTCACCTGAAGCTTGTTTAGTTCCATCTTCATTATACGAAATCCATTTTCCGTGAAGTTTTCCATTAAGATACGCTCCTTCTTGTTTCACTTGTCCGTTATCATAAAAGTACGTTGCTTGAATCATATTATTTTCTACTGCCACAAATCTTGGTTGTACACCTTGAGCAAAAAACACTCCAGAAACCAATAACATCACATAAATCATTAAATTTTTCATAAACATTTGTTTTTTGGGTTAATAATTATGTAACAAATATATATTTATTTTTACAATAAAAAAACTTTTTGGTAACAATTTGGTAACATTGGCGATAAAAACATAAAAAAAAGCCAAAACACAAGGCTTTGGCTTTCAGTATTTTATTATTTTTTTACTTCAAAAGGGTATCTAACAACTTCGTTAATTCTTCTGACGAAGGTCTTGCTGCATCTGCTTTAACCACTTTTCCGGTAGGATCAATTAGCAAAAATCGTGGAATAGAATTGATTCCGAAAGCTTTTATAAAATCGGAATTCCAGTTTTTATCGGCAAACAATTGAATACCACCCAATTCTTTTTCCGTCACAAATTTTTGCCATTTTTCGTGGTCTTTATCAACATCAACCGAAATACTAACAAATTCAATATTTTTACCATGGTATTTTTCTTCCACTTTTTTCAAAAATGGAATCTCTGCTCTACAGGGTCCACACCAAGTAGCCCAAACATCGATATATACATATTTCCCTTTAAAATCCTCAAGTTTTGTTGTTCCTCCTTTATGATTTTCATAAGTAAATGACGGAGAAGCAATGCCTTCTAACTTTTTAGCTAGTGCTTTTTGTGCATAAAATTGTTGGATCATAAACGCATCCTGCATAATTTTTGGTTTATATGCCGCTACAAATTTATCATAGAGTCCGGAACCTTCTAATTTGGCTAAATCTTCTGATTTCTTTTTTTCCAAAGCCGCTTTAAAAACAGCCTCTTCTTTTTCTAATAAACTTTCTAGACCCATTTCAAAAGCTTCATCTGTTAGTGCTTTTTGAGCAAGGTAATTGTTTTCTTTGGCACCTTTCCCTGTATATACAATCGTTTCGTCAAACTTTTTAGCATCCATACTTAGAACTAATGCATCACCGTCTTTCAAATACAACATAGAAGATTCAGAACCATCATTAAACTGATGAATACCTTCTGTAATTTCAAAAGTAGCTTCAAATAGCCCATTCTGATTGATCGGCATGACCTGTTTGAATTTTTTTGGTCCATAAATGGTTAACGTATCTGAGTTACGATTCTCAATTTTTGCAGAAAAACTAACTTTCCCAGGCGATTGAGCAAACGAAATACTACCCAATAACAAGAATAATACTGTAAATTTTTTCATAATTAGATGTGTAAGGTTTTGGTAAAAATAAGATAATAATTACTATTCTGAAAAAAATGAAGGAATATAATTACGCCATTTAAATTATAATTTTCTTTTTTGTTCTTACTTTTGCATAAAATTTATAGCAATGTACAGAAGTCATACTTGTGGTGCACTAAACGCCTCACATATCAATACAGAAGTTACCCTTGCAGGTTGGGTGCAAAAATCGAGAGATAAAGGATTTATGATTTGGGTCGACTTGCGAGATCGGTATGGAATTACACAATTAATTTTTGACGAGCAAAGAACCGATAGAGCAGTATTTGATCGCGCCAAATCATTAGGTAGAGAGTTTGTAATCCAAGTCAAAGGAACTGTTATTGAGCGTGAATCAAAAAATGCGAATATGGCTACTGGTGATATCGAAATATTAGTATCCGAATTAACTATTCTAAACGAAGCGCAATTACCTCCGTTTACA
>DALYCS010000032.1:12553-13369 GCA_031973615.1 Flavobacterium sp.
GATGAAACCGATGGCGGAGAAGACATTCGTATGAAATATCGCTATTTAGATATCCGAAGAAATCCGGTTAAAAATAATTTATTGTTTCGTCACAAAGTATCGATGGAAGTTAGAAAATACCTTTCAGATCAAGGTTTTTGTGATGTAGAAACACCTTATTTGATTAAATCTACTCCAGAAGGAGCCCGCGATTTTGTGGTGCCAAGTAGAATGAACGAAGGACAATTTTATGCCTTACCGCAATCGCCACAAACCTTCAAACAGTTATTGATGGTTGGAGGTATGGATAAATATTTCCAAATTGTGAAATGTTTTAGAGATGAAGATTTACGCGCCGATCGCCAACCCGAATTTACACAAATTGACTGCGAAATGGCCTTCGTAGAACAAGAAGACATACTTGATATGTTTGAAGGATTGACCCGTCATTTACTAAAAGAAATCAAAGGAATTGAAGTGGCTAAATTTCCGAGAATTACGTATGATTATGCCATGAAAACCTATGGTAACGACAAACCAGACATTCGTTTTGAAATGAAGTTTGGCGAATTAAATGCCGTAGCACAACATAAAGATTTTTCAGTATTTAATTCGGCCGAATTGGTTGTGGGAATAGCAGCTCCTGGCTGTGCAAATTATACCCGAAAAGAAATTGATGCCTTGATTGATTGGGTGAAACGACCTCAAATTGGCGCTTCTGGAATGGTCTATGTAAAATGCGAAGAAGATGGTTCGTTTAAATCGTCAGTAGACAAGTTTTACGACCAAGAAGATTTGAAAAAATGGGCCGAAATTACCCAAGCAAAACCAGGCGAT
>DALYCS010000033.1:0-8094 GCA_031973615.1 Flavobacterium sp.
AGAATCGCAAGGAGGAGATGGTGGCTATGTGATGTTTGATCAAGGAGCTGATAAGTACTATATTTCAAATTACGTTTATAATGAGAGTGTTAATCTAAGACCATTACCAGGGTCATCTCTAAATACAAGAACAATCGATAATGATGCAGATGGTAACAACGGAGCCTTTATTGCACCGATGACTTTGGATTCTAATTTAGACATCTTGTATGCAGATTATTATAACGGAACAACTTACAGAGTAAGAAGATATACCAACATTAAGTCTGGGATAATTGGAAGAACCAATTTAACCAACGCTTTGTTAACAGCTCCAGCTACCGCTTTAACGGTTTCTCCTTATACCACTTCATCATCTACCTTGTTGATTGGAACACGTTTAGGGAAACTATTGAAAGTTACTTCTGCAAATACTACCGGAATATGGACGGATATTACTGGACCAAGTTTTGTGGGGAGTATTTCAGATGTAGAATATGGTGCTTCAGAAAATGAAATATATGTAACCATGCACAATTACAATGTGGTAAGCATTTGGTACACGTCAGATGGTGGAGTTACTTGGGTTTCAAAAGAAGGAAACTTCCCAGATATTCCGGTTAAATGTATCATGAGAAATCCATTGAATACCAATGAAGTTATTATTGGAACAGAACTTGGTGTATGGTATACGGCTAATTTTAGTGCAGCTGCACCAACATGGAATCAATCGTATAACGGAATGAGTAATGTTAAAGTAATGGATTTAGATGTAAGAAATGACAATACTGTATTTGCTGCGACTTACGGAAGAGGTATTTTCTCTGGATTATTCACAGCAGCACCTTTATCAACAAACGACGTTGTTCGAAATGAAGGCATCAAAGTGTATCCAAATCCATCTAATGGCATTGTAAATATTGCAATTGAAAATTATGCAGGTGAGGTAACCGTAGCTGTATTTGATGCAAATGGTAGAAATGTATATTCAAAAACAGGAGATTATCTAGCGGTAAATAATCTTAATCTTTCGGGATTGCAAAAAGGAATTTATATCCTGAATGTAAAAGGAGAAGATGTTTCATATTCAGAAAAAATTATACTACAATAATATGTACAGTTACATAAAAAAGGCGCTGATTTTTCAGCGCCTTTTTTATTTAAAAAACATATTCGATTCCCACTCCCAAAATTTGTTTCAATTGGATACGTGGTCCTTTTATTACTTGAACACCTCCGCGTTCTTCTTTGTATTTAATATCGTCGTCGTAAATAATATGGGTGCCAATATTTGCTTTTACATATTGATTGACTACCATTGCCAATTGTAATTGCCAGTCGATATCGATGTTTCCAAATTTATTGATATAATCGGTATAAAGACTCATGCGGTGTTCTAAATTAATATTGGTCCAAACTTCTTTTTTCCATTGGTTGGTAATTAAAATACCTACTTCGGTACGGGTATTTTCTCCCTCTCGAATCAATACACCATTGCTGTCATACACCGCTTTGCTTACCCCAAATGCGCCTTGATTGGCTAATCGTTGATCAAATACAAGTGTTGTTTTGTTTGTCAACGGCGAGATATATACGTTTAAATTCAAATCTTTCCTTGAATATTCGGCTCCAATTCCTAAGAAAACATAAGCCGGTGCAAAAGGTTTAGATATGGCTAATTCCGTATTGGGATAGGCATACCCATTAGCAAATTGCGTAATGAAATTAAATTTCCCAGCGTAATACCAATTAGAAAGGGTGTCTGTTCGGTAACCAAAAGTTGAATTGATTTGCAGTTGATCGTCTGTTTTTCGCATTTCCTGTCCTTCTTGTTTGTTGATGCCATATCGCCCAATTAACTCGTTTTTCCAATGAAAATTACCTTTAATGTACGATCGTATAAAATGTCCTTTTAAAAGTCCTGAAACCGAGTTGTTCCCACCAGCATTCCAATTTACAAATGAAATTTGGGAAATATCAAGTCCAACTTTATTCACTTTTATCCAATTCGAAGTACTGTCTTCGACTTGGGTTTTAACAACTTGGGCCCAATTATATTGTAGGGTAAACAACAATAGAAGAATAAAAAATTTTTTATGCATGCGAAAGGGTATTAAATAGTTCTACTAAACTTAAAACGTCAATGTTGCAAAATTGTTGTTGCTCTAAAACGCTTCCTTGTTCAATAAATGCATCTGGAATTCCTAAATTAATTATCGATAGTTTTTTATTTTGAAGGGCTACTATGGAATTAATTTGTTCCCCAAAACCTCCTGTAATTACGCCGTCTTCAAGGGTAATAATGACTTCGTGTGTATCGATAATTTGCAAAATACTAGGACTGTCTAACGGCTTAATGAAAGGAAAATGATAATGAGAAAAAAGCATTTTATTGTCTAGTAACGCAAGAGCTTTTGTTGCATTCGTTCCAATAGTTCCCGTCGATATTACGGCTATTTTACTTCCCTTTTGAAGCATTTTGGAAGCGCCAATACTGATTTTTTCAAGGGGTTGTCGCCAATCGGTATTTTCACCTCTTCCTCTAGGATAACGAATAGCTATAGGGTGTTGTAATCCTTCAGAAGCTGTAAACATTATGTTGCGCAACTCGATTTCGTCTAATGGAGCTGCTAATATCATATTAGGAATGCAATTTAGATAAGCAATATCAAAAACACCATGATGGGTTGCGCCATCTTCGCCAACAAACCCTGCACGATCCAAACAAAAAATAACGGGTAAATTTTGCAAGGCTACATCGTGTATCAATTGGTCGTAGGCGCGTTGTAAAAAGGTAGAATAAATGTTGAAAAAAACAACCATGCCTTGTGTAGCCATTCCTGCCGATAGGGTTACGGCATGTTGCTCGGCAATGCCTACGTCAAAAGCCCGATTTGGAAAGGCTTCCATCATATATTTCATAGAACTTCCAGAAGGCATCGCCGGAGTAATTCCAATAATTTTATCATTTTGTTGGGCCAATTCTACTAATGTATGCCCAAAAACATCTTGGTATTTTGGCGGTAAATCTGATTCGTCTTTTGGATGAATTTTTCCCGTTTCGGCATCAAATTTTCCTGGTGCATGATATTTTACTTGATCTTCCTCGGCCAATTGTAATCCTTTACCTTTTGTGGTAATTACATGCAAAAATTTTGGCCCCTTTATCTTTTTTAATCGGTTCAATTCCGATATCAATTTTGGCAAATCATGCCCATCAATCGGGCCTGAATAATCAAAATTCAAGGATTTTATGATGTTGTTTTGTTTGTGATTTTTGCCCTCTTTAACCGCTGTTAAATAATTTTTTAAAGCACCAATACTCGGATCAATTCCAATAGCATTGTCGTTCAATATTACCAATAAATTAGCATCTGTAACGCCTGCATGATTTAATCCTTCAAATGCCATTCCACTAGCAATAGAAGCATCACCTATTATCGCAATGTGTTGCTTGTTTGTATCGCCTTTTAATTGTGACGCTAAAGCCATCCCTAATGCAGCTGAGATAGACGTAGAAGAATGTCCGACTCCAAAGGCATCATAAATACTTTCACTTCGTTTTGGAAAACCTGAAATTCCGTTCAATTCTCTGTTGGTATGAAAACTTTCGCGTCTTTCGGTCAAAATTTTATGACCGTAGGCTTGATGACCAACATCCCAAACTAATAAATCTCTTGGTGTGTTGAAAACGTAATGCAGCGCAATCGTTAATTCAACAACACCCAAGCTAGCACCCAAATGCCCTTCCTTCTTCGAAACAATATCAATGATAAAGTCTCTCAATTCTTTGGCTAATTGAGGTAATTGATTTTCAGGAAGTTTCCTTAAATCAGTTGGATTGTTAATTTTTGAAAGCAAATTTTCCATTACAGCACAAAAGTAAGAATTGGTTATCGTATTTTTTGATTAATAATCATTTTAATTTTTAATTTTTAGATATATTTGAAGAAAAAAGATGAAATTTTTAATTTTTTTCTACTGTATAATTTTCTTTTTTTTAAGTTGTACATCCACAAAAGATAATTTTTCAGAAAACAATAAATCTGCATTAGAGATTCAGTTTGCTGATAGTTTATCAAATGAGCTTTGTAAGATTTATGGTTTAGATCAAGGGGTGAGACATTTGCCAGATTTCGAAAGAAAAACAGAAACAATCCATTTGGTTGATTCAGTTAATTTTAATAAAATAATTACGTTCATTAAAAATAATGGTTATCCGTCTGCGAAAAAACTGGGGGATAATTACAAAAAATTTGAATGTGTTGAATTAAGCGCTACATCAATCTTACTGCATAATCCTAAAAGAATAATAGAAAATAAAGATAATTTCAATCTTTTGGTTACTGAATTTAAAAAGGGAAATTTATCTGAGAGAAATTTATTGAATTTCTTTGACAAATATTATTGGTTAAGGAAAGATTCTTTAGGAAATAGAAAATTAGTTTATGGATCAGATTTTGGTAAGCCTTGTCTTAAATATAAAGAAATTTCAGATAAATTAAGAATTGAAATAGGACTAAAGCCATTAAATGATTCTTTGTTTAATAAGAATTGCAATTAAATATTTTTTATCATTATGCAGATTTTTACCGATGAATATTTTATGAAGAAAGCCTTGCAAGAAGCCAAAGTAGCTTTTGAAAAAGGTGAAATACCAGTTGGTGCTGTTATTGTGATTGATAATAAAGTAATTGCTCGTACCCATAATTTAACCGAATTGTTACACGATGTTACGGCCCATGCCGAAATGCAAGCCATAACAAGTGCTGCTAATTTTTTAGGTGGTAAATATTTGAAAGATTGCACTTTGTATGTTACTTTAGAGCCCTGTCAAATGTGTGCTGGAGCTTTATATTGGTCTCAAATTACTAAAATAGTATATGGAGCAACAGATGAACAAAGAGGGTATCAAAAAATGGGAACGCAATTGCACCCAAAAACACAAGTAGTTTCAGGTGTTTTGGAACAAGAATGCGCCGCTTTGATGAAGGCATTTTTTAAAAATAAAAGATAATTTTTTAAAATAAAAAAACCGCTAATCTTTTGACTAGCGGTTTTTGTTTTACAGGATACATCCCGATTTATTTTACTATAATTTCAGTTCCTTCATTATCAAGGAAATGATATTCTAGATACGTGTAAGCGTCACGAGGTATAATTTTCACCCATTTCTTATGTTCAAAAAACCATTTTGAACGTAAGGATGGAAAACCTTTAGTAAGGTATGCTGCCACAAATGGATGTACATTCAGTACTACTTTTTTGTGGTCTTTGATAATTCGTTCAAGGTCAGCCGTTATTTTATCTATAATTAAAATTGGAGCTTCAATTTCCCCATGTTCATTGTTTGGGTCTTCTTCTCTCGTTTTAATATTTACTTCGGGTCTAACTCTTTGTCTAGTGATTTGAATCAATCCAAATTTACTAGGAGGCAAGATTTTATGCTTGGCCTTATCGTCACTCATTTCTTCTTTTAAGAAATCATATAAAACTCTGCGGTTATCTGGATTTTGCATATCAATGAAATCCACCACAATAATACCGCCCATGTCTCTAAGTCGCAATTGGCGCGCAATTTCTGCGGCTGCAATCATGTTTACTTCTAGAGCGGTGTCTTCTTGGCTTGAGGCTTTGCTTGAACGGTTTCCGCTGTTTACATCAATAACGTGTAATGCTTCGGTATGTTCAATAATTAAATAAGCCCCTTTGCTCATGGAAACTGTTTTCCCAAAAGACGTTTTTATTTGTCGTTCAATATGATATTTCTCAAATAGAGGCAGCTCTTTAGACTGATAGTGTTTTACGATAGACACTTTATCCGGAGCTATTTCTTGCAAATAGTCCTTTGTTTCTAAATACAAATCTTCATCATCTACATGAATACAAGTGAAGGTATCGTTAAATACATCTCTTAGTATAGATGAAGCTTTGTTTAATTCTCCTAGTACTTTTGATGGGTGATGGGCCGTTTGTAATCGGCGACTCATAGACAACCATCGTTCTAGAAGGGTTTGTAGATCTTTGTCAAGTTCGGCTACTTTTTTGCCTTCGGCTACTGTTCGCACAATAACACCGAATCCTTTTGGCTTGATGGATTGAACCAATCTTTTTAGACGGTCTTTTTCTTCTTTTGATTCTATTTTTTGCGAAACAGAAACGCGATCTGAAAAAGGAACTAAAACGACATATCTTCCGGCTAAAGAGATCTCAGAACTAATTCTGGGTCCTTTAGTGGAAATAGGTTCTTTCACAACTTGAACTAAAATCGACTGATTCGGACTTACTATATCCATAATAGATCCGTCTTTGTTGATCTCAGCTTCAAAAGGAAAATTTTTGAGTGAATAATCTTTTAATTTACCTGCGCTTACAAGTTTGATGAATTTAACTAAAGAAGGGAGATTTGGACCTAAATCATGATAGTGTAAAAAGGCATCTTTTTCATAGCCTAAGTTTACAAAAGCAGCATTTAATCCAGCAACTGGTTTGCGTATTTTGGCAATAAAAATGTCGCCAACAGCAAAGTTACTTTGTTTTTCTTCTTCTTTGTGTAATTCAATTAGTTTTCCATCTTTTAATAAAGCAAAATCTACAGCGTCTGAACCCGATCGAATAATTAATTCTTTGTTCATGTGTACATTTTTATCTGTTTGTGTTTGATGTCTTGATGCTAGATGTTTTTAATTTAAACCATCTAACACCCATCATCTAACAATTTCACAGATGGATTAAACATTAATTTTACAGGATTTTTCCCGATAGCCAATGTTGCGTTGGCTAATTTCAATGAACTTTTTTCTAAAAAAAGAAAAAGTAGTTTTAAACTACTTTTTCTTTTTATGACGGTTTGCTCTCGCTCTTTTCTTACGTTTGTGAGTTGCTACCTTATGTCTTTTTCTTTTTTTACCACTTGGCATAACATGTTGGTGTTTAGATTAATAATTTATTTTTTATACTGTAACTTCTGTTTTTTCTTTAACACTTTCTACAAAAACTTTAGCAGGTTTAAAGGCTGGAATGTTGTGTGCAGGAATTTTGATTGTAGTGTTTTTAGAAATGTTTCTACCTGTTTTTTCTGCTCTTGTTTTAATGATAAAACTTCCAAAACCTCTCAAGTAAACATTATCACCAGACTCTAATGAATTTTTTACTTCTTCCATAAAAGTTTCAACAGTTGCTTGAACATCTCCTTTTTCAAGTCCTAATTTTTCTGAAATTTTCGCTACGATATCTGCTTTCGTCATTTTCTTTCGTATTTATATTGTGTATTTTTTTGAGTTTGCAAATATAAGAATTAAAAAAATAATAAATCAATCATAATTGATTAAATTTTAATTAGTAAAGATATATTTTTGTGAACCAATTGCTAAAACATGGAATTTTCAAATGCAGTCATTAAATGGTACACACAAAATAAGCGTGATTTGCCGTGGCGAAACACGCAAAGCCCTTATTTTATTTGGTTGTCCGAAATCATGTTGCAACAAACACGTGTTGCCCAAGGATTGCCATACTTTAATGCTTTTGTGGCCGCTTTTCCAACGGTGTTTGATTTGGCGCAAGCGGAGGAAGAGCAGGTGTTAAAATTGTGGCAGGGGTTGGGTTATTATTCAAGAGCAAGAAATCTACATGCTACCGCTAAAATTGTTGCCACGGAGTATCAAGGTGTTTTTCCGACAAATTACGCTGATTTATTACGTTTAAAAGGAATAGGGGAATATACGGCCGCCGCAATTGCTTCTTTTTCCTATAACGAACCTGTTGCTGTAGTTGATGGAAATGTGTTTCGTGTATTGAGTCGCTATTTTAATGTGGCACTCGATATTTCGGAAGGGAAAAACAAAAAAGAGTTTCAAAAATTGGCACATGAAATTTTGCCAAAAAATAACGCAGCACTTTATAATCAGGCTATTATGGAATTTGGCGCTTTGCAATGTGTGCCAAAAAATCCAAATTGTCAGACTTGTATTTTGGCCTCAACCTGTGCGGGTTTACAGTATAAAAAAGTGGACTTGCTGCCTATTAAAAGCAAAAAAACAAAAGTAATAGCAAGGTATTTTAATTATTTAATTGTTCAAGATCAAGAAGATAAAGTCGTGGTTCATAAACGAA
>DALYCS010000033.1:8104-12893 GCA_031973615.1 Flavobacterium sp.
CCGCGGAATTAATCGATGAAATTTCATTTATGACTCAATTGAAAGGGACCCATTTCTTTGGGCAAAAAGCCTCTGATATTTATTTGCTATCTTCAGAATTGATCCAACATAAATTATCGCACCAACATTTGTACATCAGATTCTATGGGTTAAAATTTGATCATAAAATACCGGAGGCAAAAACACGAGAGGAGATTCAAAAATTGCCATTTCCTATTGTTATTCATAATTTTATGCAATCCACTTGTTTTAATTCATTATAAATTCTTACTTTTGAATAACACAAAATACGGAGAGCGCCATGAACGGAACATTAAATAAAGTCATTTTAATTGGTCATTTAGGGGATGAAATTAAAATGCATTACTTTGAAGGTGGGAATTGTATTGGGAGGTTTCCTTTGGCAACAAACGAAATCTATATCAATAAAACGACCGGTGAGAAAATTACCTCTACCGAATGGCATAATATTGTAGTACGCAATAAAGCGGCTGAAATTTGTGAAAAATACCTCTCGAAAGGAGATAAAATTTATATTGAAGGGCGCATAAAATCCCGTCAATGGCAAGCTGAAGACGGCGCCACAAAATATACTACTGAAATTCAAGTTACCGAATTTACCTTTTTAAATACTAAAAAAGAAACAGATTTAGGAAAATCATCTCTTCCTTCAGGTAGTGCTCCTGAAGAAACGCCGTTTTGATGCTAAAAATTCAAAGACCATACTTAAAATTGAATTTTTGTCGTTATAGTAATATGAAATCATCAGTTATAAAATTAGTTCTGACCATGATTGGATTGGGTTTTTTCTCCTGTAAAGAGGAAATCGTGCCCAAGCCTGCCAGTCAGTTACGTTTAGAATATCCCGCTCCAAAGTATACCGTTCTAAATACCAATTGCCCATTTTCTTTTGATGTGAATACCTTAGCGCAACTCAAAAACAACAGTTGTTCTTATGAAATTCAGTATCCAAAGATGAAAGCAACGGTTTATTTAACTTATAAGGAGGTGCATAATGATATTGACAAATTGTTGCAAGATGCGCAAAATTTGACCTATAAATTGCATACGCTAAAGGCCGATGATATTTCAGAACAGCCTTTTGTTAATCCCGATAAAAAAGTATTCGGTATGTTTTATAAAGTGGGTGGAAATACCGCTACTAATGCACTGTTTTATGCCACAGATAGTACCAAACATTTTATGACGGGTAGCGTCTATTTTTATGCAAAGCCTAATTACGATTCTATATTGCCAGCTTCGCAATATGTTCAAGATGATATGCGGAGAATTATGGAAACCATGAAATGGAAATAAAAAAAGGCACTTAATAGTGCCTTTTTTTATAAGAATATTTGTTTGTTATTATTTTACGGTTTGAACCACCGCTTTGCTAACGGTATAGACATCGCCACCTGCCACTTTTTCAATAATGGTCGTTACTGAATTTACATTATGTATTGTTTTGTCATATGAAACCGTTGCAATTTTGCTTTCAAAATCTACTGCTGCTTCTTTCACACCTTCGGTTTCGTTTAGTTTGCCTTCAATGGTTTTGGCACAACCTACAGCACAAGTCATTCCTTCAATAGTAAAATTGGCAGTTTCTAAATTTTCAGTTGCAATTTCTGTTTTTGCAATTTCTTGTTTTGCAATTGTGGTTTCCTTTTTACAACTTACAGCAAAAAACACGATTAATGTTGCAATCGCTAAACTTTGAATATTTTTCATGGTATAATTAGATTATGAATTACGTCGTTACAAATTTACAAAAATCATAGTGTGTTTTTAAAAATAAAAACTCAATTTTGGCGAAGA
The DNA here is from genome assembly GCA_031973615.1 of Flavobacterium sp. Taxonomy (GTDB): domain Bacteria; phylum Bacteroidota; class Bacteroidia; order Flavobacteriales; family Flavobacteriaceae; genus Flavobacterium. Next base: position 9,923 of record DALYCS010000033.1, read on the forward strand.
AATTGTTATCATGGAGAAAAGTAGTACAAAATGGTATTTGTTGGCCTTTTTAGGTTGTGTTTGGGGGAGTTCGTTTATTCTGATGCAATTGGGATTACAAGGCGTGAATTCGATACAATTAGGAAGTTTGCGACTGTTGTTTGCTGCTTGTTTTTTGTTTGTTGTAGGCTTCAAAGAAATTGCTAAAATTCCGCTTTATAAGTGGAAATATATTGCGCTGACTTCGTTATTCGGAACGTTTGTTCCTGCTTTTTTGTTTGCAGTAGCATTATCCAAAATAGATGGCTCTATCAGTGCAATACTCAACTCATTAACCCCTTTAAACACCTTGTTGGTAGGATTGTTTTTCTTTGGATTGGATGTGCAACGGAAACAAATTTTTGGGGTAATCATCGGATTTGTTGGATGTGCATTATTGGTACTTACAGGTACGGGAGAAAATACCACCGAAAATTATTACTATGCCATATTAATTATTATAGCTTCTATATTTTATGGCATTAACGTTAATTTGATTAAAAAATATGTATCCGATTTAAAGCCGCTAACAATTAGCACGGGTAATTTCGTTGTAATGTTTGTGCCAGCACTCATCGTTTTATATTGTACTGGTTTTTTTGAAATCGTGCACCAAGAAAAAGTTCAAAATGCTTTGGGTTATATTGCGGTTTTAGGGGTAATAGGAACCGGATTGTCCAATATATTATTCTTCAAGCTTATACAGTTGTCATCGCCTGTTTTCGCCTCTTCGGTTACCTATATAATTCCGGTAGTAGCAATATTTCTAGGATTTTTATTTATGCAAGAATCGTTAACAATGGTTCAGGCTTTAGGTGCTTTGATTGTTTTGATAGGGGTTTATTTTTCTAGCAAAAAATAAAAAAAGCGCCCAATTTCTTGAGCGCTTTAATCTTATAAATGATCTGATTATTTAAAATCAGCGTCGGTTACACCTTCATTGATTTTAACTTCTGTAGTTGTTAATTCAATTTCAATACCTACATTCATTACAATTTTATAAGGAAATTTAAGCCCTTTTACTTCTTTGTAATCTTGGAAGTAAGTGGTTTGTTCCATTTTTTGGCCTCTTTGCTCTACTTCTTTAGATTCGGCAATTTTTAATCCTGTTTTTACATCGTAAAACAAAGTAGATTTACCGTTTTTAAGTGCATAAGCTTCTGTTCCGTTAACGTATTCAATTCCGGTTACACTTATTTCTTTGTCGGTTAATAAAGCTAATTCTTTAAAGGTATTCGCTTCAGCTTGCATGTCTGCTAATTCTTCGCCAGCGTAATCTTTGCGTTTCCCTTGTTGGATTGCATACGCTCCTTTTTCGTTCACGATTTGTTTCATCATCGACATGCCGTTTGCTTTCATTTCAACAGCCAATTTTTTAGGGGCATTTTTCATGTTTAATTCTAATGCCATTCCTTGAACGGTTCCCGATGAAATGGTCGAAACTGTTTTTACATTTTTTACCGCTTTTTCACCACCAATGGCTTTGATGTAGTCGTTCAATACGGTTTGCGCCGTAACGCCAGCTGGGGCTGGTTTTTTTACATCTGGTTTTTTTGTAGGATTACCATATTTGTCAAAGTAGAAAATAGGTAATTTTTCTCTTTTGCTCATGGTTTCTAATCCGGGTAAAACATCTCCTGCTTTCCCTACTATGATCACACGAGTTTGATCGGCTAAGAAAAATTTATTGGCTGCATTTCTAATATCTTCTGCAGTAACAGCATTGATGTTTTTAATGTAGTTTTCGTAAAAATCTTCAGGTAATCCCTGTGTTTCTTTATTCAATGCGTATCCAGCAATTGTAGAAGGTTTTTCAATTTGCATTACAAAATTTCCTACATATTTAGCTTTTGCATTTTTAAGGTCTTCGTCTGAAACCAATTCGGTTCGCATTTTTCTAAGTTCGTTAAATACTTCAACAACGGCGCTATCGGTTACTGCATTTCGAACAGAAGATCCCGAACGGAATTTGTTGATGTATTTGCCTGAACCAATGGAAGAGTATGCACCATAGGTCCAACCGTGTTTTTCACGTAGGTTTAAAAACAATCGACCTTCTCCACCTCCACCTAATACTTGATTGGCTAATAATACCGCGAAGTATTCTTTGTCGGTCATTTTTAAGTTGGTCAAATTTACCAATGCAATTTCCGACTGTACGGCATTTGGCGTATCAATAAAGTTGATTTGGCTATATTGTACATCTTTTGGGTCAGTGTATGTTGGTTGTGGAGCAGTTGCAGCTTTCCATTTTCCAAACAATTTTTCCACTTCTTTTTTTACCTTTTTGAATTGAACATCCCCTACGATTACGAGATAAGCATTGGCCGGTACAAAATACGTGTTGTAATTGTTAATTACATCGTCTAAGGTTACATTTTTCAATGTTTCTTCGCTCGTGAATTCGCCTTTGTAATGGTCTTTTCCATAAGTCAACACATTTTCAACACGACGTGCAATAGCAGTTACGTTTTTTTCATCCGATTTTAAGCCTTCAATAATTTTCGCTTTTTCTTTGTCAAATTCTTCTTGAACAAATAAAGGATTTAAGGCGCCATCAGCCATCAATTCCAAAATTCTTTTGGCATAGCGAGACAATCCATTTGCAGATGCCCCTGAAGCATAAAAATCAATATTAGCTCCTAAAAAATCAATTTCTTCATTGAATGCGTCTTTTGATTTCGATTGGGTTCCATTACCCATCATGCTGCTTACCAAATCTGAAACGCCTTTTTTAGACCCTTCTGCATACGGTGCGTTGTCTAAAGTAAGATTAAAAGAAACACGAGGCAGTTTGTGATTTTCTACTACTAAGACTTTCAAACCATTTTTAAGCACAAAACTTTGTGGCTTATTGATGTTAATGGATGGGGCAGGCCCTGGTTTAGGTTGTGTTCTTTCTTGTGCTTGCATAGTTATTGTTAATAATAAACTGGCTGCGATGTATAAATAC
>DALYCS010000034.1:0-225 GCA_031973615.1 Flavobacterium sp.
GGTGCCACTACTGCCAACACCAAGCGATATATCGATTTTGCGGCAAAACATGGTTTTGATGGCGTTTTGGTTGAAGGGTGGAATGCAGGTTGGGAAGACTGGTTTGGCAATTGGAAAGAAAATGTTTTTGATTTTGTAACACCGTATCCCGATTTTAATCTTAAAGAGGTCAATGATTATGCAAAAGCAAAAAATACACATTTTGAAATAGATGTTACTAAAAAA
>DALYCS010000034.1:235-3109 GCA_031973615.1 Flavobacterium sp.
GCAAAAGCAAAAGGCATAAAAATGATCATGCACCATGAAACTTCGGGTTCAGTTGCCAATTATGAGCGTCATTTGGACCGTGCCTTCGAATTGATGCAAGCATATGGATATCCAGCTGTCAAATCTGGTTATGTAGGTAAAATTATCCCACGCGGAGAGTTCCATGACGGGCAAACAATGGTAAATCATTATAATTTTGTAGCACAACGTGCAGCCGATTATAAGTTAATGGTGAATTCGCATGAAAGTTCGAGACCCACAGGTTATAATCGAACCTATCCCAATTATATTGCAGCTGAAGCGGCACGGGGGAACGAGTTTAATGCATGGTCAATTGGAAACCCGCCTATGCATGAAACCATACTTCCGTTTACAAGATTATTAGGAGGACCTATGGATTATACACCCGGTATTTTTGAAATTAAGATGAATGTGTATGATCCGGCAAAGAAAGAGCAAGTTCATACCACTTTAGCAAAACAATTAGCGCTTTATGTAACTATGTATTCGCCCTTACAAATGGCAGCCGATTTACCTGAAAATTATGAAAAATATTTAGATGCTTTTCAATTCATTAAAGATGTGGCAGTAAATTGGGATCAATCACTTTATTTAGAAGCAGAACCAGGTGATTATTTAACCGTTGCTCGAAAAACCAAAGGAAAAGACGAATGGTTTTTAGGTGCTATTACTGATGAAAATGCCAGAAAATCGATTGTTAAATTGAATTTTCTTACGCCTGGTAAAAAATATAAAGCCACTGTTTATGAGGATGGAAAAGACGCTCATTGGGAAAAGAATCCAAAATCCTATATTATAAAAACTATACAAGTGACTTCGGAATCAAAAATTAAGCTAAATTTGGCTAATGGTGGTGGAACTGCTATTAGCTTCACACCAGTAAACTAAACGAATTTAAACCAAACCAATTAAACTAAAATTATGAGTACAAACCAAATTAAGACGAATTATCCCGCATTGTATACGCTTATTACAGTGTTTTTCTTTTGGGGATTTATTGCAGCTGGAAACAGTATTTTCATTCCGTTTTGTAAGAGTTATTTTTCATTAGATCAATTTCAATCGCAATTGGTTGACTTTGCATTTTACACGGCGTATTATGTTGGCGCTCTTTTGCTTTTTGCTCTTGGCGATTTATCCGGTAAAGATATTGTAGGAAAATGGGGTTATAAAAAGAGTATTGTTTATGGATTATTGTTTTCGGCATTAGGAGCTGGAGCTATGATTGTGGCAGTTGAAGCGAGTGTATACGCAGGAATGTTAGTGGGATTGTTTATTGTTGCTCTCGGTTTTTCATTGCAACAAACTGCTGCAAACCCATTTGCTATATTATTAGGAGATCCCAAAACAGGTGCGAGTAGAGTAAATTTAGGTGGAGGAATTAATTCATTTGGAACGACTATAGGCCCTATCGTTGTTGCTTTGGCATTATTTGGTACAGCAGCTTCTATATCAGACGAACAAATAAAAGCATTAGAATTGAGTAAAGTAGTATTGCTTTATATTGGAGTTGGATTGCTATTTATTGCAGCTGCGGCCTTGTTTTATTTCTCTAAAAAGGTGCCAAGTGGTATCGCAAATGAGCCTATGGAAAAAGCCAATAAAGCTTTGCGAACCCTGGTAATCATGACAATTTTATTGGCTGTAATGTTTACACCTGTTTTTCAAAGTTATAAAAGCAAGGAAGCCAAACGAATAGAAACAATAGAATATGATCTTTCGGTTGCAAAAACTGAAAAGAGTAAAAAGAAATTAGAAACGATAACGGGTGATGAAATAGCTGCTTATACAAAAGCTTTGGAAGCAAAACAATCCGAGCTTACTGCACTTAAAAAAGATATTGAAAGAGAACGTATGATGTGGCTTTCTGGGGCTTTGTTAATTGTGGTGGGTGGCTTAATGTTTTCATATACTGCAGCACAAAAAAAATCGGAAGGTTGGGGTGCTATGCAATACCCTCAATTAGTATTGGGCATGTTGGCCATCTTTACATATGTTGGAGTAGAAGTAGCCATTGGAAGTAATTTAGGGGAATTACTTAAACTGAAAGAGTTTGGTAGTTTGCAATCTTCAGATATTGCTCCTTATATTTCCATGTATTGGGGAAGTTTGATGATTGGACGTTGGGCAGGTGCCATCACTGTTTTTAATTTGAAAGGCATCAAAAAAACTATAGCATTAATCATTGTCCCATTAATCGCTTTCGGAATTATTCTTGGAGTTAATATCCTTTCAGGAAAAGATATGAAACCCTTATACTATTATGTTGTTTGCGTTATTATACAAATTATTGCTTTCTTTTTAAGTAAAGATAAGCCAGCAAGAACACTTACCATTTTTGGTTCATTCGGTATTGCAGCAATGTTAATTGGTTTGTTCAGTACAGGAACAGTTGCCATCTATGCCTTTTTAGCTGGTGGATTAGCGTGTAGTATTATGTGGCCATCAATTTTCAGTTTGTCTATTATCGGTCTTGGGAAATATACTTCTCAAGGTTCTGCCTTTTTAGTGATGATGATTTTAGGTGGCGGAATTATACCACCTATACAAGGTAAATTATCGGACATTATTGGTATTCATCAATCGTATATAATAGCCGTAGTTTGTTTTGCATATTTAACACTATTTGCCGTATTGGTAAAAGGTCTTTTGAAAAAACAAAATATTGATGTGGATGCCATCGAAGTAGAAGGAAGTCATTAATAGTTTATTCTCAATAAAAAAACTCCGATGTATTTCGGAGTTTTTTTTATCTATTATTCTAAATCATCAACCATTTGATACAATCTCCAGTGATTGTCAGATAATTTTGTCAAAAAGGCGATTATAGTAGCATCTCGTTTTTTTCCTTTT
>DALYCS010000034.1:3119-4866 GCA_031973615.1 Flavobacterium sp.
AGCAATGTAAACGCTATAACTTACATATAAAGTAAACAAACCGAAAAACACTAATGCACTAATTTTGATGAGTTTTTTCAACTAAATTTAGATTTTAAAAATACCGCCAACACTAATCATGCGTTGTAAAAACCAAAAATGTTGTTCGGCTTTGTCGGCAGTATTATTGGTAGTTCTAATATCATTCATATCAATATACCCACCTTTTAATTCTGTTTGTATAAAGTAATGTTTGAAAAAAGTAAAATTTAAGCCCGCTTTTGCAGATACGCCATAGCCTGCAATATGAAATTGATCATAACGTTCTTTGTTTAATAGTTTTGTATTGGTTTTTGGAAACAAAACACCAGCTCCTAATCCCTCCGTAATATTAATTTGAAATTTATCAGTGTTAGGTAAGTGGAACAATTTTGATAAATCATCAACACGAGAAAACTCGGTATTTACATAGTTCAAACCATCGGTATGTTCAAAAGTCAGAAAATTTTCATCCAAAGTTAATTCATTAGCTGTTGGATTTTCGTTATACGTACCCGCATTAGGATAATATCCTGAATAATTAACTCTTCTGTCGTTGTACATGACATATTTCATATGGTCAACTCCAATTGAAATGTTATAATGATCAGATATAAAATACCCCAATCTAAAATTTGTTTGTGGAATGGTCATTCGTGCCGGATTAATATAATCACAGTGCCACCCTTTTGGCTTGTCGTGTGCCGCTACATTATAGAGTGTAAAGTCATAATCGGCTCCTTTGAAATGTATATCAGAGCGTGAATAGGAATCGCGGTTTCCACCCCAAAAAATATAAAATTTTCCTTTGTTTTTACTCGTGTATTTTTCAGGATTTTCAACTGTTTCTTGCGAAAAGGCGTACTGTGAAAAAACACAAAAAGTTAGTACAACCATTAAAAATGGATGTTTCATTTGAAGTATAAAAATTAAAATTGATTTACAGTTTTGCGAAGCGCTACAAGTTTGGTCATTAAACTTTCGAAATAGTCTAAATGTAACATATTGGCTCCGTCGCTTTTTGCATTTGAAGGATCAAAGTGCGTTTCAATGAAAATTCCGTCTACACCTACAGCAATACCCGCTTTTGCAATGGTTTCAATCATATCAGGTCGACCTCCCGTTACCCCAGTCATTTGATTGGGTTGCTGTAACGAGTGGGTAACATCTAATACGGTCGATGCAAACTGTTGCATCGTTGGAATTCCTCTAAAATCAACTATCATGTCTTGATAGCCAAACATCGTACCTCTATCAGTTACCATAATGTTTTCATTGTGGCAATCTAATACTTTTTGAACAGCATGTTTCATGCTTTCTGGACTCATGAATTGTCCTTTTTTAAGGTTAACTGTTTTTCCTGTTTTAGCGGCAGCAACTACTAAATCCGTTTGACGCACTAAAATGTCCATGTTTTCTTTGGCGCGTTTGCTTTTGGTTTCGATGTAAAAATCGGTCACTGTATTGGTTAGTGCTAAGGTAAATTGTTGCACAAAATATTCGTTAGTTCCTTTCATTGTAATCGTACCGATAGCTACTTTTTTATCTTTTTGTTCAATGGTCAAACTATTTTTTGACAGGTCTTCATAGATAACACCAAAAATGCTGTCTTGTTCTCTGGTGAATTTGGTCTTATCGGTATTTGGTAGGAATTGTAAACTTTTCAACTTTGGTTTTTCGTCCCAATTTTCGCGCCATTTTTTATCTTGGATGTACATTTCAGCCAAGG
>DALYCS010000034.1:4876-12876 GCA_031973615.1 Flavobacterium sp.
TTGCGGCAGCTACTACTAAATCAGTTTGACGAACTAAAAATGCAGGTATTTGTAAGACATCAACATATTCAGCGGCCATAGCAGCATCTTCATTGGTGTGAATATCTGTTACTGTGGGAACACCAAATTCTTTGGATACCTTTTGTAATATTTTTAATGCTTTTTCATCACCAATTCCAGAAAAACTATCGATGCGAGATCGATTTGCTTTTTTAAACGATCCTTTAAAAACATAAGGAATTTGTAATGTATCGGTAACACTAACTAGCTTTTCAGCAATTCGCATGGCCATTTCTTCACCTTCTATGGCACATGGACCTGCTAGTAAAAAAAAGTTACCACTTGCTGTATGTTTAATTTGAGGAATGTTTTCTAAATTCATTTGTGTTGATTTTGTAATGCAAAACTACATATTTTTTACAAATTAATCTGGAAAACAACCAAAAATATGGCCCTTTTATGAAACTATTGACACTAAAAAAACCATTTAAATTGGGTTTAAATGGTTGATTATATTTGAAGAATTTTGCACGCTTTATTCGAAAGCTATCCTTTTTTTGATTTTGAACCCTTTAGGACAAACCATTTCACCTTTTTCATAGGTATTGAAATAGAGTGTTAGTTTCTTTGGATTCCCATCAAAAGTAACTTCGTAAATGCTTAAGGTTCCGGCTCCCATTGTAGTGTTTTTCGTTGGGAAAGGGCAACAACTCTCTATTTTTTTGAAATTTATTTTTTCTCCATTAGGTCCTTCCAATCCATTGAAAAAATACTGCACATTGATGGATTCTTGTTTTTCGTGAATGAATCCGATATTGATCGGATAGTCTGCATCATAAGCATATTTACCATCTGCTGCGTAATTTGTAATTACATACATTTCGTTAGCAAATGCAGGTCGTTTTGCTGTATTGTCAATATTTTTTAGTGTTGATTTTGTACTTACACAACTGGTAAAAAACACCAACACACAGGCTATAGCTAAATTATTCATATTAATTTGTTTTTATGGACTCCATTGGTTTGGATTGAATGAGGTAAGCAACAATCGCGCCAATTACTATTCCAAAGGATAGTCCGTCAGAGATGTTTTTCCAAATCGAACTGGTTAAGGTAGAATATTCTTTCGCTTCGATGAGTGTTAGTTTCTTTTGGCTTACCGTAAAAGCAATCGTATTTTCTAGAAAATTCGGACTGATAATTTCATGAACTATGAATTGTGTAATCGGACTAAAGAATACGATGATAAAGGAAATGAGTACGGCAGAAATCATTCCTTGTTTCCAATTCATTTGATCGTGATAATATTTTTTTTTCTTTTCCAGTAGTGCCAGCAAATAGAGAATAAACAAAGGAAAAATATATAACAAGTTAAAAATGGGTTGCCACTTGATGTTTACATCGTGATAGCCTAATACTTTTTCTAATGTCATCCAAGCCAAAAATAGGAGTAAGGAAATTAGAGCCCATTTGATTTCGATTGCAAATTTTTTCATCTTAAAAGAATTAAATGATTTGTCAAAATTAGCCTATTTAATCACAAGTGTTATATAAACCAATCTTAATTTCTATTTTTGTACAAATTTGCAAAAAAAATATGGAATTAATTTATGGAACATGGCATTGGTCTATTGCTGGTTTTTTAATCGGAATGATCATGTTGCTTTTAACGTATTACGGTAAAACATTTGGAATGTCCTCTAATTTGCGCACTATGTGTTCTATGGCTGGTGCGGGAAAGTTTAGTGATTTCTTTAAATTAGATTGGCGCGAACAAAAATGGAGTTTAGCCATTGTGTTAGGTGCACTTGTAGGAGGTTTTATTGCGTATCAATTTTTGTCCGATGGGAGCGGTGTTCAACTAAATCCCGATACAATTGCTTCTTTGCAAGCGCTTGGAATTGATGCTCCAGAAGGTAAGTTACTACCTGATACACTTTTTAGTATCGAAACCATGCAAACTCCAAAAGGTTTTACAATCTTATTGATTGGCGGCTTATTGATTGGTTTTGGAACCCGCTATGCCGGAGGATGTACTTCAGGTCATGCGATTGCTGGATTGAGTAATTTACAGTTGCCATCACTTGTAGCTGTTATTGGATTTTTTGTAGGAGGTTTACTCATGGCACATTTTTTATTGCCTATCATTTTTAAAACAATATCAATATGAAATTAGCACGATTTTTCCTCACTGGAATTTTTTTTGGAATTGTACTGACAAAAGCTGAAGCGGTTTCTTGGTATCGCATTTATGAAATGTTCCATTTCCAATCGTTTCACATGTATGGTATTATTGGAACTGCACTTGTTACAGGAATAGTAGGTTTACAAATCATCAAAAAGAAAAACCTAAAAGACTATAATGGTTTGCCTATTACTATTATTGATAAAGAGCGTGGTTTTTGGCGTTATATTATTGGAGGAACTATTTTTGGATTGGGTTGGGCCTTAGTTGGATGTTGTCCTGGACCTATATACATATTATTAGGCACCGGAACCTATGCTATTGCTGTGGTTTTTATTGGTGCTTTGTTAGGTACCTATATTTATGGCTTACTTAAAGACTATTTGCCGCATTAATGTTTCGTTAAAGTAACAAAAGTAACACAATAGTTAGCAATTCATGCGTACTTTTACAGCTAATTTAAACTTCTGATTATGAATACAATTATATATATACAAAATCTAAAATGTGGCGGTTGTGCCAGTACGATAACCAAAAATATAGCTGCCATCGAACAAGTTTCAAATGTGGTAGTGACTGTAGATGAAAATTCGGTCGCATTTGATTGTGATACATCCGAAACCGTTCAATTGGTTAAGGATAAATTAAAATCGTTGGGGTATCCTGAAGATGGTACAGCAAACAATTTAGGGTCTAAGGCCAAATCATATGTGAGTTGTGCCATTGGAAAAATGAGCTAAAAAAAAGTCCCGATAATTCGGGACTTTTTTTATATTAATTCAGCACTTAATCCGGCATCTAAAAGTGCTGTACACTGCGGTTTTAATTCTTCAATTGTTCCTGTTTTGACCGTACATTTGCCTTTATAATGTACTAATAAAGCACATTGTTCGGCTTGTAATGCCTCGTGCTTGCATACGCGAATCAATGTTTCAATTACATGATCAAACGTGTTTACATCGTCATTGTGTAAAACAATTTCATGGTTGCTACCAACAGCTTCTTCTACTAAAACATCATCTTGTATTTTTTCTATCGTACTCATTTGTTAGTTTAGAATTATCGATCAAAAATAAAATATATTGTGGAAAACACCAATTTCTATTTTGTAAATTTCAAAGCTACCCAATTATTACGATCAAATTTTTTGACATACTGTAATCCTTTAGAAACACAACTTTCGGTAATTACGGGAATATCCTCGGAATAAAAACCACTTAGAAATAAGATACCATTTTCATTCAAGCATTCGACATAGGATTGCATGTCATTCAATAATATATTACGGTTGATATTAGCAATAACGATGTCGTATTTCTTTCCGGCTAATAAAGCTGCATCACCTTCGTATACTGAAATGTATTGGCAATTGTTTCGTGTTGCATTTTCAATCGAGTTTAAATAGCACCAATTGTCAATATCGATTGCATCTATAGGTTGTGCGCCTTTCAATTCAGCTAAAATCGCTAAAATCGCAGTCCCACATCCCATATCTAGGGTTTTTTTATTGGTACAATCGGTTTCTAATATATGTTGAATCATCATGTGTGTGGTTTCATGATGACCCGTTCCAAAACTCATTTTAGGTTCGATTACAATGTCGTATTCGGCATTCGTTTTTTCATGAAAAGGAGCTCTTACGTGGCATTTTCCATCTACATCAATAGGTTCGAAATTTTTCTCCCATTCTTCGTTCCAGTTCACTTGCTCAATTTCTTCAAATGTATACTCAATTTTAAATTCTGGATTTTCAAGAATTTGAATATCCTCTAATATATTTTCACTCCATAAATCTTTTTGAACAAAAGCAGAAACGCCAGTTTCTGTTTCAATGAAGCTTTCAAAGGCTTTTTCTCCTAATTCAGCAATTAAAATTTCACTTCCAAGTTCTAATGGAGCAATTGTAAAATGATATCCAATGTATATATTTGACATAACGTTAATTTTTCGCAAAGGTAATATTTACTTAACATACTTAACCTTGTTTTAATGTTAAGTTTACGCAAAATAAACAACAACATAACAAATGAAAAAATTATTGACATTTTGGTAACTACTGCATTTATATGTGCTCAGGACATAAAAGTAACCACGAAAGACAATGATTTAAAACTAACATCATTGCCATATTATAGTTTTGGTAAAGGAGTTGGAATTACTTCTCCAGATAGTATTTTCCAGTTCAACATTCGTTTTAGAATGCAAGACCGATTGACTTATTATAACAATGAAGATGTTGATCCATATTATGAAGCCCAAGTGCGTCGTTTACGATTGCGTTTCGATGGATATGTAGGGAGTCCAAAATATCTATATGTGATTCAATTATCATTTGGTACAGGAGATGTTGGACCAGTAAGAGCAAATGAAAACTTAAACGTAATTAGAGATGCGGTCGTATATTACCGTCCCAATATGCATTGGCAATACGGTTTTGGAGTTACAAAATTACCAGGAACAAGACAAGCCGTAAATTCATCAGGAGCTATTCAGTTGACAGATAGAAGTATAAACAACTCACGATTTAATACAGACCGTGATTTTGGTTTTCATTTTGCTAATTTAAATGAATATGAGAATAAGTTTTCTTATAATTTCAAAGGTGCTGTAACTTTAGGTGAAGGAAGAAACTGGACTACAAATAGCGCAAACTCAACTTTAAAAGATAATAATGGTTTATCATACTCTGGAAAAATTGAATTAATGCCATTAGGTAAGTTTAAGAAAGATGGTCATTATTTTGAAGGCGATTTGTTAAGAGAGCAGAAACCTAAATTTATGATTTCTGGAGTTTACAATTACAATGATAAAGCAAGAGAATCACAAGGTCAAATGGGTGATTTATTATATGAAACAAGTAATTTATCTACTGTTTTGTTAGACTTTATTGGAAAATACAATGGTTGGGCTTTTATGTCTACTTACATGATGAGAGATGCTAGTAAAGCTATCACAACATCAGCAACTAATCCATTATTGAGTAGAGCGGTTTTTGTTGGAAACGGTTTTGATAATCAATTAAGTTACTGTTTTCCATCAAAATACGAAGTTATCGGTCGTTTTTCAAAACAAAAAATTGACAATGAAGTAAAGGCATTTTATCCAAATATAGAACAATTAAGTTTTGGTGTAAATAAATATATTTGGGAACATGCTTTAAAACTTCAAGCAGAATTTACAATAGAAAAACAAGAATTTTTCGACGGAAACAACAAACAAAATTGGTATGTTCGTTTTCAATTAGAAATCGGAATCTAATTTCAAAAAATACAATTTTAAAAACCACAAGTCAGAAATTGATTTGTGGTTTTTTGTTTTCTTAATTTCGGAATTCTAATTTCGGAATTCTAATTTTTAAAATGCTTACCTTTGCACTTTATTTATTTCATTTATGTTACACCTAGGAGAGTTCAATACGTTAAAAATACTTAGAGATACAAAAGTAGGTTTGTTTTTGGGAAGTGAAGAAACCCAAGAAGATGATGTATTGTTGCCCAATAAATACGTTCCAAAAGAGTTTTCTATTGGAGATGATTTAACGGTATTTATTTATCTTGACCACGAAGAGCGTCCGGTAGCCACGACGCTGAAACCTTACATAAAATGCAATGAATTTGCGCATTTAAAAGTAAATTATATAAATCAATTTGGGGCTTTCCTTGATTGGGGTCTAGAAAAAGATTTATTTGTTCCTTTTAAAGAACAAGCACGTCCTATGGAAGTGGGTAAACGCTATTTGGTGTATATGCATTTGGATGAAAAAACCAATCGTTTAGTCGCTTCCAGTAGAACCAATAAGTACTTGTCGAATGAAAATGTTGAGTTGGAGCCAAATGAGGAAGTACAAATCTTAATTTCGCACATCACTGAAGGCGGAATCAATGTCATCATCAACCAGAAATACAAAGGTTTAGCTTATAAAAACGAAGTGTATAATGAGGTGAAACCTGGAATGAAAACGATTGGATACATTAAAAATATTCGTACCGATGGAAAAATTGATGTTTTGTTGCGAAAAGTTGGAGTAGCGGCCATCGAACCATCTTCTCAAGTTATTCTAGACGAATTGAAAGCAAACCGAGGTTTTTTGCGATTAAACGATCATTCGCATCCCGAAGATATTAAAACAGTCTTGAAAATGAGTAAGAAAAACTTTAAAAAAGCTGTGGGCAGTTTGTATAAGCAACAGTTAATCGAACTTAAAGATGACGGCATCTATTTGGTGTAATATGACAACCAAAAACAAATATTATCTTTTAGCAAGTATTCTTACGTTAGTTCTTACGTTTGTTGCCATTCTACAAACATATGCAACAGTAACAATAATGGGTATTGATACCGAAATCATTTGGATTCCCATTTGGATTGCAGTGGTTTTATTACCCATTTTAAATTGCTATGAAATTGCGGTACATACCGATGAGATTAACAAGTATTCCTGGATCAGTTTGATACTAAATATAGTTACTATTTTATTTATTCTAAGATATTTTAAAATAGAATTACTACCTTAATTACTCTCCTTCATTATCGTTAAATTCAAATGGATAGTCGCCAAATTTTGGTGCGAGTCGTTTTGTTTGATATGGTTTTTTCGAATATTTATTGGAAATTGCAATAATGGTTACCGAGTCTTTTTGTAAGGTTACATATGAAGAAGTGTTTCCGTGCCACCAACCGTTGTGAAAAAAGTAGTGCTGTCCGGTTTCAAATTCTAACATGCGAATGCCCAATCCATAATTCTTAGTTCCTTTTCTTTCATAACTATATCCTTTGAACATTTCAGCCTTCATTTTTGAACTTAAAAAGTCTTCAGAATATAAAGCCAAGTCAAATTTTAGCAAATCTCTAGGGGTTGAATAAATGTTTTTGTCGCCATACACTTGATCTAAAAATTCAAAGGCCAAACGGAGGTAATTGTTTTTATAAGATTGACAAACTTTATCTTTATTCTTTAGGTTGTGAAAAACGAAGGTGTTTTTCATTCCAAGTGGGTCAAATATCATTTCTTGCAATACTTTGGGATAGGTTTTTTTAGTCACCTTTTCAATGATAAGTGCTAATAATGCATAATTGGTGTTGCAATAGCCAAAACGAGTTCCTGGGGTAGATTCTAATCCGATATTTTTTGTAGCTAACAACTGTAATACATCGGTATTGGTTAGGTTTTTCTTTTTGTCCCAAATTCCTTTATCATCTGCAAAATAGGCATAATTGCGAAGACCACTTCGGTGGTTGAGTAGCATTCGAACGGTAGTTTGTTTGTGAGGGAATTGCGGAAGATACTGGGACACAAAAACATCCAACTTAATTTTTCCTTGATCGACTAATTTTAATACCGTAACAGCCGTTATTACTTTACTGACCGAAGCCAAATGTATGGGGGTTGTTTGAGTAATTGCTTGGTCTTTTTCTTTGTAGGCATATCCACTGTAATTTTCAAATAATATTTCCCCGTTTTTAGCCACTAAGAAACCGCCACTGAAGTCTTTGGCATTGAATTTTTTATTATAAAAATATTCAACATCGTCTGCCATTCGCTTTTTATAAACCGTACTTAAAGGGGTAAAATTTACCGCATATTCAGATACGTTTCCATCTTTATCTTTTAGAGTGGACTCGTTTTTTTCATCGGGTTTTTTGTCGCAATGGATTAATAATATACTAAGGCTTAAAAAAAGTATTCTATTCAACATATGGTTAGTTCTTAATCGTAATATTTGGGTTTGTTTTGAGTAATTGCGCTATAAATTCGGCACTGTTTTCTGGAGAAATATAAATATCATCAAATTTATTGTAGGTAATAATGAGTCCA
>DALYCS010000035.1:0-4219 GCA_031973615.1 Flavobacterium sp.
TTGGACAATCTAATCTGTCGTTGATTCCAATGCCACAAAACATAGCCTACCGATCAGGTACTTTTATACTCCATCCCACAACGGTTATTCAAACCAATGATGTAACTTCTTTTGAAGCTTTATTTCTAAAAGAAAGTATTAAAAATCAAACGGGATTGGATTTAAAAATTGTAAAAGAGGTCCCTAATAATGTGGCAACAATTCATTTAGTTTTTGATGTTCAGGGCCCCGATGCAAGTGATTTCAAAGAAAATTATAAATTAGAGGTAACTGCAAAATCAATCACTGTAAAAGCAGAATACAATCAAGGCATCTTTTATGGTATACAAACACTTTTACAACTCATTCCATTTGAGCACAAATCGGATATCAAAGTACCCTGTTTACAAATTGTGGATAGCCCTAAATTCAAATGGCGCGGCATGCATTTAGATGTTGGCCGGCATTTCTTTCCAACTGCATTCATCAAAAAATACATTGATTATTTGGCCCTATATAAATTGAATACCTTTCATTGGCATTTAACGGAAGACCAAGGGTGGCGCATTGAAATTAAAAAATATCCTAAATTAACTCAAGTTGGCGCTTGGCGCGAAGGTTCAATGGTGGGACATTATAATGAACAAAAGTTTGATACGATACATTATGGTGGATTTTATACCCAAAACGAAATCAAAGAAGTGGTAGCCTATGCAACTGAACGCCATATAACTATTGTTCCTGAAATAGAAATGCCCGGACATTCGCTTGCGGCATTGGCAGCTTACCCCGAATTATCGTGTACAGGCGGACCTTTTAAAGTGGGAACAAAATGGGGGGTTTTTGACGATGTGTATTGTCCAAAAGAAGAAACATTTACCTTTTTAGAGAATGTGCTTACCGAAGTGATGGCATTATTTCCATCCGAATATATCCATATTGGAGGCGATGAATGCCCAAAAACCAGATGGAAAAATTGCACCCATTGCCAAAAAATAATACATGAAAAAGGATTAAAGGACGAACACGAGTTACAAAGTTATTTCATTCAAAGGATTGAAAAATTTGTAAACAGCAAGGGTCGAAAAATTATCGGTTGGGATGAAATTCTTGAAGGCGGATTAGCACCAAACGCTGCTGTTATGAGTTGGCGTGGCACGGAAGGTGGAATTGCAGCGGCAAAAGAAAAGCATTTTGTTGTGATGACACCAGGTTCGCATTGTTATTTTGATCATTATCAGGGCGAACCCAAAAATGAACCCATCGCCATTGGGGGTTATACCAATGTTGAAAAAGTATATGCTTTTAATCCCGTTCCAAAAGAACTTACACCCGAAGAAGCTGCCTTTATTTTAGGAGCCCAAGCCAATGTTTGGACCGAATACATGAACACGCCCGAACACCTAGAATACATGATTATGCCGCGAATGGCAGCCCTTTCTGAAGTACTTTGGGGAACTTCTGATACTGCAAAATATAAAAATTTTGAACAACGTTTGATACAACATTTTTCCATTTACGACCACAAAGGCATTAACTATAGCAGAGCACTTTTTGAAGTGACTTCAAAAGTGCACCCCGCAGAAAATGGAGTAGCCTTCGAATTGCAATCGGTGCATCCGAACGGTATCAAATTTACTACCGATGGTTCGGAACCAGACGCAGCTTCTACATCCTATGAAAAACCAATTATAATAAATGCGAATCAGACCATAAAAGCGGCTTATTTTGAAAATGGTAAAGCTAAAAGCGCCACCATCGAACAGCCGTTTACGATTTCAAAATCGAGTGGTAAAAAGATAGAGTTGCTGCATCAACCCCACGAAAATTATGGGTCAGGGGGCGGTTTTACCTTGGTAGACGGCATGAAAGGAAATACGTCAAAATTTGGGAGAGATTGGTTAGGATTTTGGGGAAAAGATTTGAATGCTACTATTGATTTAGGTGTTACAGTTTCCGTTTCTAAAGTCGAAATATCTACATTATCTGCTCCGGCCAGTTGGATTTATTATCCGAAGAATATTACCCTTTGGGTATCAAATGATGGAAAAAATTTTGAGCAAGTTTCGGTAATTTCAACAGAGGAGATTGAGAAGGCTAATGGAAAATTAACGATCATTTTTGAATCTAAAAGTATAAAATGGATAAAAGTAATTGCTCAAAATAATGGAATTATCTCCGATGGAAACCCCGGAGCAGGTTCAAATAGTTGGCTTTTTGTAGACGAAATAATTGTAGAATAATGACAAATAGAAGAAATTTTTTAAAAACAACAGCATTAGCAACTGCTGGCATAGCACTCCAATCTTTTCATTCCAAACCTAATGACCTTGAGAATAATCTAGCTACCGGAGAAACCAACAAACCAATTGTACTTTCCACCTGGAATTTTGGTTTACAGGCCAATGCTGCCGCATGGGAGGTGTTGAGGAATAAAGGTCGCGCATTAGACGCGGTCGAAACAGGTGTAAAAATTCCGGAAGGTGACCCCAATGAACGAAGTGTGGGTTATGGAGGGCGCCCCGACAGAGACGGTCGTGTTACATTAGATGCTTGTATTATGGATGAATATGCAAATATTGGTTCCGTTGCTTGTTTGGAACACATCAAACATCCTATTTCAGTTGCAAGAATGGTGATGGAAAAAACACCCCATGTGATGTTGGTTGGAGATGGAGCGTTACAGTTTGCACTATCTCAAGGGTTCAAGAAAGAAAATTTATTGGTGGAAGCATCTGAAAAGGAATGGAAAGAATGGTTAAAAACAAGTCAGTACAAACCGATTGCAAATATTGAAAACCACGATACAATAGGAATGATAGCTCTGGATGCTCAAGGCAACTTATCGGGTGCGTGTACTACAAGTGGTATGGCCTTTAAAATGCATGGTCGCGTGGGCGATTCTCCAATAATTGGTGCTGGTTTGTATGTCGATAATGAAATCGGTGCCGCTACAGCTACCGGACACGGCGAAGAAGTCATCCGAATCGCTGGTTCTCATCTTGTGGTCGAGTTGATGCGCCAAGGATTGACGCCACAACTAGCCTGCCAAGAAGCCGTGATGCGTATTGTAAAACTAACTAATAATAGAGGTAAGGATTTAAAAGACATCCAAGTGGGTTTTATAGCATTGAATAAAAAAGGAGAATACGGTTCCTATTGTATACAAGGAGGCTTCAATTATGCCGTCCATGATACGACAGGAAATCGTTTATTGGATGCCCATTACTTTTTGAAATAAAATATGATTCAAGAAAAAAAAATAGAAATCGCCTGTTTTAATTTAACTTCGGTTTTAATTGCTGAAAAATCAGGAGCAGACCGCGTAGAATTGTGTGACAACATTGCAGTTGGAGGTACCACCAAATAGCCATTTTGTTCAAAAAGCTCAAGCGCATGTATCCTTGCCGCTTTATGCCATGATTCGTCCTAGGGGTGGAAATTTTAGCTATTCAAATTCAGAATTTGACCAAATGAAATCGGATATATGCGCTTTAAAAAAACTTGGAGTGAACGGATTTGTTTTCGGAATATTGAAAGATGACCAAACGATTCATATCGAACAAAATAGCGAGTTAGTGGCACTTGCAAGCCCACTTCCTTGTTCTTTTCACCGTGCTTTTGATGAAGTGATAAATTACCAACAAGCATTAGAAGCGGTAATTTCTTGTGGCTTTTCAACACTCCTCACTTCAGGAACTTTCCCTAACGTAATGGAAGGAAAAGACGTCTTGAAGCAATTAGTGGTCCAAGCCAATAATCGAATAGAAATTATGCCTGGGGGCGGCTTGCGTTCGACCAATATTTTGGAATTAAATGAAAGGGTGCATGCAAATTGGTATCATTCTTCGGCGATTACCGATGGAACTGAGATTGCAAATCCGGATGAAATTAGCCAACTGAAGAAAAAGCTACAATCTTAAATTGACCTTCCTGCTTTATATGTTTAAAAAAATAACATTGTTTCTGATTTTCATTAGCTGTTCCGTTTGGGCACAGAATTCCTATCGCAATTTGGCAACTGAAAATTGGACGTTCAACAAACAAAATGAGTCAAAAAAACATAAGGCAACGGTTCCGGGAACAGTGCATACCGATTTGTTCGCCAATCAATTAATTCCGGATCCATTTTATGGAGCCAATGAAAAGCAATTGCAATGGATTGAAAACGAAGATTGGGAATATGAAACCTTTTTTTCGGTTACTAATTCAGAATTTTCTCATGAGAATATCGAATCTG
>DALYCS010000035.1:4235-12807 GCA_031973615.1 Flavobacterium sp.
AGAATTGAACGGATTAGACACGTATGCTACTGTTTTTCTCAACGGCATTGCGATTTTAGAAGCCGATAATATGTTTCGAAAATGGTCCCTTTCTGTCAAAAATCATCTAAAAAAAGGAAAGAATCATTTGAAAATTGTGTTTCATTCAGCGGTACAAAAAGGAAAAGAAGCTGCCTCAAAATTGCCATATACGTTGCCTGAAAAAGAACGGGTTTTTGTTCGTAAAGCACAATATCAATTTGGATGGGATTGGGGGCCACGTTTTGTTACGGCAGGAATTTGGAAGAATCTCCAATTGAAATTTTGGAATTCAGCTTCAATCGGAAATATAAAATACTGTCAAGTTGAGTTAAATGATCAAAAAGCAATTTTAGAATTTACAACTGAAATTCGTGTTTCGGAAGTAAAAACGATTCAACTAAAAATAAATGAAAAATCAGAAACATTTCATCTTAAAAAAGGAACGAATAAAGTAAAAATGGGATATGAAATTTCAAATCCAAAGCTATGGTGGTGTAATGGATTGGGAACGCCTAATTTAAACAGTATTTCTGTTCAGTTGTATCAATCAAACAAACTTCTTGATGATAAAAAACTTAGTATTGGCTTGCGCACCATCGAGTTGGTCCAAGAAAAAGATACGTTTGGCAAAAGCTTTTACTTCAAACTCAACGGCAAACCCGTTTTCATAAAAGGCGCCAATTATGTTCCAAACGATTGTTTTTTGCCGAATGCTTCTAAAACATCTCCTTTAGAGTTGGTATTAAATGCAAAAGCAGCCCATATGAACATGTTACGTGTTTGGGGTGGTGGTGTATATGCCGAAGACGCTTTTTATGAAGCCTGCGATGCCAATGGAATTTTGGTTTGGCAAGATTTTATGTTTGCTTGTGCGATGTATCCCGGTGATGCAAAATTTGTTGCAAATGTCAAACAAGAAGTAATTGATAACGTCAATCGATTGCAAAATCATCCGAGTTTGGCGTTATGGTGTGGCAATAATGAAAACGACGAAGGTTGGCACAATTGGGGTTGGCAAAAACAATTTAACTATTCTAAATCCGATTCCACACAAGTTTGGACCAACTATAAAAAAGTCTTTCACGAAATGATTCCATATACTTTAGACAGCTTATTGTCTAAAGACAAAAATAATTATTGGCCTTCGTCACCATCTATTGGTTGGGGAAGAAAAGAAAGTCTTTTACAAGGCGATTCGCATTATTGGGGTGTATGGTGGGGCAAAGAACCTTTTGAAATGTATCAAAAGAAAGTGGGTCGGTTTATGAGTGAATATGGCTTTCAAAGTATGCCTGCAATTGAAACCTTAGAAAAAGTACTAGCCAAAGAAGATTTTAATTTTTCTTCAGAAGCTTTTAAAAATCATCAAAAGCACCCTTCGGGTTTTGCAACTATTACCGAATACATGGCGCGCGATTTTCCTGTTCCTAGTTCGATGGAAAATTATGGATATGTGTCCCAATTGTTGCAGGCCTATGGAATGAAAACGGCCATTGAAGCCCACCGAATGGCAAAGCCCTATTGCATGGGTTCATTGTATTGGCAATTCAACGATTGTTGGCCGGTAACTTCATGGAGTACCATAGATTATTATGGCAATTGGAAAGCTTCTCATTATCAAGTCAAGGAAAGTTTTGCGCCTATTGTGTTGCTTTTTTCTGATTCAGATAAGGTAATTTCAATTATTGGGAGTAATGATATGCTCGAAGCGCAAGCTGGAACACTAACGGCTCAATTGCTTGACTTTTCAGGGAATGTAATTTGGAAAGCCGATAAAGTCTGTGAAATCAAGCAGGAATCGAATACCACTTGTATGCAAATTAATTATGATCAACTTCCGAATTTTGACAAGCAAAAAACAGTCTTACAGGTTGAATTTAAAGGCAAAAGTACGCAAACTGTTGTCTACCATTATTTTGTAAAACCCAAAGAATTGCAACTTGAGAAACCTACAATAACAATAAAAATTGTGGGTGAAACTTTACTTGAAGTAACCACAAATACTCTTGCAAAAAATGTGTATTTGCAGTCGGAGGGTCATTTTTTTAAGGAAAATTATTTTGATTTGGTTCCAGGTATTCCGAAAATCATAAAAACGGATAAGCCAACAAATGCTATTAAAGTGATGTCGCTATTTGATGTTAAAATGGAATAATTACTATAAAAAAACGCCTCATCTGAGGCGTTTTTCTAAAATAAACCGTTAAGTTCGGCGTCTATTCTGTTTATAATGTTTCCTAAATCTTCAGGATTGTTTACAAAATCAATATCATCAACATCAATAATAACTAATTTTCCTTTGTTATAGGTCTGAATCCATGCTTCATAGCGTTCGTTCAAACGACTCAAATAATCTATAGAAATCGAATTTTCATAGTCTCTTCCGCGTTTGTGGATTTGACTGACTAAATTAGGAATGGAACTTCGCAAGTAGATTAATAGATCGGGAGCTCCTACTAAACCCTCCATTAATTCAAATAAGGAAGTGTAATTATTGTAATCGCGATTGGCCATTAATCCCATAGCGTGAAGATTGGGCGCAAAAATATGTGCATCTTCATAAATGGTTCGGTCTTGAATAATGTTTTTACCACTTTGTCTGATCTGTAACACTTGACGAAAACGACTATTTAAGAAATAGATTTGAAGGTTAAAACTCCAACGTTCCATCTGATGGTAAAAATCATCTAAATAGGGGTTGTCTACTACGTCTTCAAAATGAGGTTCCCATTTGTAATGTTTCGCTAATAAACGCGTTAGTGTTGTTTTTCCTGCTCCAATGTTTCCTGCTACTGCTATGTGCATTATGGTAAAATTAATTTATAATTAGTAATTTTATTTTGGGTAAAAATAGCTAAAATTCCATCTTTAAAGAAAAAATTATCTACGAAATTTTCAGATAGGTCAATTTTTATACTACTTCCTTTTGCTATTTCGTAGTAAAAGAGCTGTTGGTCCATAAAATATAACGCTGTAGTAGCGTCAACCAATTGGATGTTTTCGTATTTTGGGAGGCTGCCAATGGTTGATAGTTTCCCATAAATAGAAGATGCTGAAACTCGTTTTTCGCTGTCAACCCAATAAAAATAGGTATAGTCTGAGGCATAATTGATCAGGGGATTTGAATAGGGTACAGTGATCCATTTGGTATGAGCTGTAGTTGTAGAATATAATCCCAAACGGTTACTGTTTCCGTCATATACCCACAATTGATTTTGAGCCGACAAGCCCATAGCTTCTAATTGAATAAGGGTGGGATTCAAATTGAAATCGATGCGTTTGGTTTCGTTTAATTGGTTGTCTAACAATACGATAGAGTTGAATTCTTTATAAAAAATCACTAGTTGTAATGGGTTCTGAAAATCAACGCGTTCGATTTTACCTAGCGAAAGGTTTTTATACACTAAAACTTCATTTTTAGTTCGTTTGAGTAGCACGTTATCTTTTATGGCATAATGATTTTGCTGTTGGTCAAAACCCAAATACCGATCAATGTCCCATGAAATAGAGTCTAGTTTTTCGATGTTCAGTGTGGTCTGCGATAATGCAGTAACTGATATCAGGCAACAAAACCAAAAAATAAGACAATTTTTAGAATACATGGATTAAACTAAATTAAAATTTAAGTGTCTAATATACTACATAAACACAAAAATATACACTAAATTGTGTAACAAATTCTATTTTTGTAGGTCTTATTAGTTATCTAAAATCAATTAAAACAATGAAAAAAATATTTATTGCTTCGTTATTAGGCTTTATGGGCATCATGAATGCGCAAAATTTTCAGGGAATGGCTGTTTATGAGTCAAAAACGAGTACCGCTGAATTTACTAAAGGGTTAAGTGGAAATAAAGATATTACTCCCGAAATGCAAAAGCAAATTGAAGAGCGTATGCGAAAAATGTTTGAAAAAACATTCGTATTAAATTTTGATAAATCGGCATCAATTTATAAAGAAGAAGAAAAATTAGAAGCACCAGGCCAACAAGGAGGAGGTAGAATGATGACATCCATGATGGGTGGCGGTGGAACGCATTATAAAAATGTTAAAGAAAAACAATACATTGTTGATCGCGAGTTTTTTGGAAAAGAATTTTTAATTAAAGATTCTTTGCCAAAATACAATTGGAAAATGGAAGGTGAATCGAAACAAATAGGAAATTACACCTGTTTCAAAGCTACTGCAGTTGTAAAAGTAAATGAATCCGATTTTAGAAATTTTAGATTTAGAAATCGCGACAAAAAGGAAGCTGAAGCTAAAAATGAAGTAAAAACAGAAGTGGCAAAAGATTCTACTAAAACTACTAAAACAAATTTCACAAAAGACTGGGAAATGCCAAAAGAAAACACCATTACTGCTTGGTATTGCCCAGAAATTCCAATCAATCAAGGCCCGGAAAATTATTGGGGATTACCCGGATTAATTTTAGAAGTGAGTGATGGTAAAACCATTATTTTATGTTCTAAACTAGTGATGAATTCTAAAGATAAAGTTGAAATTAAGCCAGTTACAAAAGGTAAAGAAGTTTCACAAACAGAATACAACGAAATCATCAAGAAAAAAATGGAAGAAATGCAGGAGATGAATGGAGGACCTGGAGGTGGCGGAAATCGTATGCAATTTAGAATGGGTCGATAATAAAAGTAAAAAAATTACATGAAAAAACTAATAGTATTATTTGTATTAGCCCTTTCTACAAGTGCTTTTTCACAAAACATTCGATTTGAAGGAACCATAAAAGATTCAACGGGTGTAGGATTAGACATGGCTAATATTATGGCA
Source organism: Flavobacterium sp. (assembly GCA_031973615.1). Classification (GTDB taxonomy): domain Bacteria; phylum Bacteroidota; class Bacteroidia; order Flavobacteriales; family Flavobacteriaceae; genus Flavobacterium. Next base: position 9,043 of record DALYCS010000035.1, read on the forward strand.
GTTAATCAACAAACTAAAGCCATGGATGCTTATGCTATTTCAAATGAAAACGGTAAGTTTTCCTTGGTATTAAAAGCCAATACAACCTACACAATTAAAGCCAGTTATATTGGTTTTCAATCTTATGAAAAGACCGTTTCTACAGGTGCTTCAAATTTAAATTACAACATCACTTTAAAAGAGGGAACCCAATTGAAAGAATTGGAAATTGTATATGAAATGCCTGTTTCCATTTCAGGGGACACTATAATTTATAATGCGGATTCTTTTAAAAATGGAACCGAGCGAAAATTAGAAGATGTCTTAAAAAAACTACCGGGAGTTGAAGTAAATAAAGATGGGGAAATTGAAGTAGAAGGTAAAAAAGTCCAGAAAGTTATGGTTGAGGGCAAAGATTTCTTCGATGGAGACACCAAACTTGCTACAAAAAATATCCCAGCAGATGCGTTAGAAAAAATTCAAGTATTGCGCAATTATAATGAAGTTTCAAATTTAAAAGGGCTTGAAAATAATGAAGAAAACGTAGCCATCAACATTAAATTGAAACAAGGGAAGAAAAACTTTTGGTTTGGAGACATGATGGCAGGTTTTGGAGTAGGAGATAAAGAAGATCGATTCATTATCAATCCAAAGTTGTTTTATTACAATCCAAAATTCAGTGTTAATGTGATTGGAAATAAAAACAATATCGGCGAATTGCCTTTAACGGCTCAAGATTATTTTAAGTTTACCGGTGGTTTCAAGAACATGATGCGAAAAGGAGGTTCTTCATTTAATGTGGTTTCCAATGATTTAGGTATTATGGGGCTTCGTAACAATCAAGCAGCCAATATAGAATCGTCATTTGGGGCGGCTAATTTTAGCTTTAATCCTACAAAAGCATGGACACTAAGTGGTTTTGGAATTGTTCTGGGAAATAAAACAGAAATTGAGAACAAATCGGTTTCGAAACGTACCGATAATTTGCCAGATGGTAGTTCGCAGACCATCACAGAAACAAAAGAAGATTTCACCAGACAAGATAGCAAACAAGCTTTGTTTAAGTTAAGTTCTAGTTTTGTGCCTTCTGAAAAATTACATTTTGATTATGATGCTTTGGTAAAATTTTCAGATCAAAAAGAGAATACGAGTGTGTTTTCTACACTACTGTCAGATGTGTATACCAGCAAAAAACAAAATCCTTTTTCGATTAACCAAAACTTAAACTATTATTACACTTTAAGTGATAAACACGTTTTTGCTGTAGAGATGCAACACTTATACCAAGAAGAAGATCCGATGTACAATGCAAATTTAGCATCTCAGCCTTTTATTTTATCAGGATATAATACACTTCAAAATAGAGATGATGTCAATCAAATTCGGTATGTGAAAACCAATAAAATTGATACCAAATTTGATTATTATTACATGATCACTCCTAAAAGTAATATTAATTTAACCATAGGGAATACCTATTCGTATCAAAATTTTGATTCGTCTATTTTCCAAATTTTGGACAATGGTACACAAAATGATTTGACTGCGGTTGAAAACAACAATGATGTAAACTATGCGTTTAATGATGTTTTTTTAGCAGCACATTATAAGTTTTTGACAGGAAAATTTACCTTCAATCCCGGGTTTAGTGTACACCAATACAACATGAATGACCAGCAATTGGGTACTTCGAATAAACAATCGTTTACTCGACTATTACCCGATGTGTATGCGTTGTGGCAAATTAAAAAGTCGGAAACCCTAACATACAATTATTCTTTCAGCAACAATTTTACTGATATCAATAAGTTAGCGCAAGGATATGTATTTTCGAATTATAATAGTTTGTTTAGCGGAAATCGTTATTTGGAAAATTCGACTTCACAAGTGCACTCATTACGATATTTCAAATACAACATGTTTAATTTTGAAAACATTTTTGCGAATATTACGTATACCAAACAAGTAGATGCTATAAAAAATAGAGCATTGCTTACAGGTGTAAATCAAGTTTCATCTGCCGTAAATATGAACTCTAATTTTCCAGAAGAATCTTTTTCGGGAAGTGCTAATTACGGACGTTCGTTTTTTAAATATTACAAAGCAAATGCACGTGTTTCTGTAGGGTGGAACAAATTCAATAATATTCGTGTATTCCCAGATGCAGATACCAATCCAAACAATAACCCCTCTAAAATTCAGACTACCGAGTCGGTGAGTCAAAATTATTCGTTAGGTTTTTCTACCAATTATAAAGAATGGCCAAACCTAGGAGTGTCCTATAATTATTCTATTAGTGATAACTTTGCCGATACCGTTTATACCGATAGTCCGTCATTGACATTAGAATATTACTTTTTGGAAGCTTTTTCATTGACTTCTGAATACAATTTCTTTCACAATTATAATAAGTCTAAAACTATTGATAGTGAGTATGATTTTTTATCAGCTAACATCATATTTCAAAAGAAAGACAGCAAATGGGAATGGAAACTTTCTGGAACGAATCTATTGCAAACAAAATCGTTGGATACCAATAGTTTTAGTCAGTTAGGAGGAATCAGTAGCTTTTCAAGTTATCGAGTACAACCCCGTTATTTGATTTTAAGTTTGAAATATAATTTATAAGTATCAAATACTACAAACAAAAAGCCTGACCAATTGGTCAGGCTTTTTGTTTGTATAAAGCATTGCTATTGCCATTATAATTGAAAGGCTGCTTTTACTTGATCTACAAAATCTAATTTTTCCCAAGTAAATAGCTCAACCGTTGTTGTTTTTGTTAAGCCACCTGGCGCAGTAAAGGTTTTGGTTACCGTTTCAGGTGTTCTTCCCATATGTCCATAAGCAGCAGTTTCACTATAAATAGGGTTTCTTAATTTCAAGCGTTGTTCAATAAAGTACGGACGCATATCAAAAATACGTTCTACTACTTTGCTGATTTCTCCGTCGGTTAAGTTAACTTTTGCAGTGCCATATGTATTAACGTTGATAGAAGTTGGTTCGGCAACTCCAATAGCATACGAAACTTGTACTAAAATTTCATCAGCTACACCAGCAGCTACTAAATTTTTGGCAATATGACGGGTAGCATACGCGGCAGAACGGTCTACTTTTGATGGGTCTTTACCAGAAAAAGCACCGCCTCCGTGAGCTCCTTTTCCACCATATGTGTCAACGATAATCTTTCTTCCTGTTAAGCCCGTATCACCGTGTGGTCCACCAATCACAAATTTCCCGGTAGGATTGATATGATATTTGATAGCATCATTAAATAAATGCGCATATTGTGGGTTTTTTGCAATAACTCTCGGAATCAATATTTCGATAATATCTTTTTTAATTTTAGCCAACATCGTTTGTTCGTCTGCAAAATCATCATGCTGAGTTGAAACTACAATTGCATCAATACGAACGGGTTTATTGTCGTCTGAATATTCTAAAGTTACTTGTGATTTTGCATCCGGACGTAAGTAAGTGATTGCTGCATTCTCTCTTCTTAAGTCGGCTAAATCTTGTAATAATTGGTGAGACAATTTTAAAGCCAAAGGCATAAATTCGGCCGTTTCATTAGTAGCGTAACCAAACATCATTCCTTGGTCACCCGCACCTTGTTCTTCTTTGCTAGCTCTGTCAACTCCTTGATTGATATCGGCTGACTGCTCATGAATGGCTGACAATACCCCGCAAGAATTGGCTTCAAACATGTATTCACTTTTTGTGTATCCAATTTTTTTGATGACATCTCTAGCAATCGTTTGCACGTCTAAATAGGTGTTTGACTTT
>DALYCS010000036.1:0-243 GCA_031973615.1 Flavobacterium sp.
CAAGGCGTTGCTTTATGTGTGATGAAAAATTGACTCCCATTGGTTGATGGACCTGCATTTGCCATTGCTAAGATTCCCGCTTTTGAATGTTTTAAATCGGGATGAAATTCATCTTTAAATTTATAGCCTGGACCACCAGATCCGTCGGCGTTTGGGTCGCCACATTGTGCCATAAAATCTGGAATCACACGGTGAAAAGTTAAGCCGTCATAAAACGCTTTTCCTTTGAATTTTTCATCAACA
>DALYCS010000036.1:253-10935 GCA_031973615.1 Flavobacterium sp.
ACAAATGGATTTTTTCCTTCGGCTAATGAAACAAAATTAGCGACTGTGTTTGGAACTTTTTCATATGCTAATTTAGCAATCATTGTACCTTTTGAAGTTTCAATTTCGGCATATAGTCCTTCTCTTAAATGATCATAGGACTTAGAACAAGACGAAAAAAACAAGACGAAACTTACGAGTAAAAAAGAAATGGATTTCATAGTCTTACAATTAATTTTGAGCTTGTGGGTCGGGTTGAATATCTTTTAAGGTTACCGTACAAATAATGGGTTGGTTTACCCCAATTTTTTTATCGTCTCCATGGTAACCATAAGCCATGTGGGAAGGAAATAAAAATGAGACTGTTTCCCCTTTTTTCATTAACTTAATGCCGTCTCGCAATCCCGTAATCATATTTTGCTTATCCACATAATATACTTGAGGTTTTGTATCGGATTTAGTATAAATGATTGTGTTTTCAATATCTTTTACTTCATAATCAAAATAGGCAATATCACCTCTTTTTGGAAAGGCTGTTGCCTCATCAACTTTGGTTTCATATTTGTACCAATAGCCTTTGTTTGAAGCGGTATATTCTTTTAGTGTGTCATTTTTGATGATGGAATCAATAATTTTTTCTTCGTTGGCAACTAATTTTTTATTGCGCTCAATAGATTTTTTAATGAACGTTCCCGAAGCATGCGAAATGGGTCTGCGGGCTTCTTCTTGACGTTGCGAACAGCTGCAAATAAAAACCAAAAATGTGCAAGCGAATACTAGTGGTTGTAATTTCATTTTACTTTTTTTCTGTGGCTAAAATACGAATAAATTCTTGAACGGTTTCGGCTAAGCTTGCATCCGATTTTCCACCGGCAGCATTGATGTGCCCCCCACCATTGAAGTGTTTTCTGGCAAATTGATTTACGTCAAAGTCACCTTGTGAACGGAACGAAATTTTAATAATTCCTTCTTCTTTGTTTTCAATGAAAATGGCTGTAAAATCGATTCCATTTATACTTAATCCATAATTAACGATACCTTCTGTATCTCCTTTTTGATGGCCAAAAGTGTCTAATTCATCCTGACTTAAAGTAATATAAGACGTTTTGTATTCGTTTAATATTTTTAAATTTTGCAAGGCTTTACCAAGTAATAATAATCGATTGTAACTTGAATTATCAAACAGTAAATTGTGAATTTCACTATTGTTGATCCCTCGATCAATTAAATCAGCTACACATTTGTGCGTTGCGCCGCTTGTTTTTGGAAAACGGAAACTTCCTGAATCGGTTACAATTCCGGTATATAAACAGGTGGCAACGGTTTTATTCAATAAATTTTCATAACCTAAAGCATAAATAAAATCATATACCATTTGACACGTTGATCCGTAAGCAGTATCTGAAAAAGTATAGGTAGCATACGTATCTGGAAATTGGTGATGATCAATCATGATACTGGTTGCATTTAAAGCAGTTAGTGCTTTTTCCATAAGCTCTCCAGTACGATGTAGTGCATTGAAGTCTAGAGTAAAAATAAGATCACATGCTTCCAATAGGGTAGTGCATTTTGCTGTATTTTTTTCAAACAGTAAAACGTTTTCACTTCCGGGTAACCAAGCTAAAAAATCGGGAAATTCGTTGGGTGCAATGACTACTACATCATGTTGCTTTTGGATTAAGAAATGATAGAGCCCTAAGGTAGAACCCATGGCATCTCCATCTGGATTTCTGTGGGGTATTATAGCTATTTTTTTTGGTGAAGCTAATAGTAACTTTATGGCTTCAATTTCATTTGCGTGCATCATACTGCGAATATATTATTTTGTAGCCGATTTTGCAATAATTGTGCCTAACGTTTTAGGGAAAAATGCCCTTTAATTGTTTTTCCATCGCCCAATTGAATTTGAAACCAATAATCAGCACTGGGTAAAGGTGTTCCATTTATGGTTCCATCCCAAACTTGATTTTGTGGGTTGATTTGGTAAATAAGTTTTCCATAGCGATCAAAAATCGAAATGTATCCATTTCCTGTGAGGCGTTGGTTTAAGTTTTTGATGTACCAAAAATCGTTAATACCATCGCCATTAGGTGTAAAATATTTAGGATAATCCAGTAAGAAAAAAGTAGTGGTACTAATACCACATCCTTTGGTATCTTTTACATAAAGGGTGTATTCACCTTCATTCAGATGCGTAAATGTGGGCGAAGTTTGGTAGTTTGACCCATCTAATGAGAATGTATACGTACTGGGTCCATTAAATTCTACCGTAATGGAATTGTTTTCTGAAAAATCTGTAATACTAATATTTTGTATTATAGCTATACCAGAAGCTGTAACGGTAAAGTTTTTTGTTTTTGTACAATTTGAAGCATTGGTGAGCGTTACTGAATAATTTCCAGGATTTGCTACAGTAATGGTTTGCGTATTTTGAACTGGATTTGTATTCCAAGAATAACTTGTAAAACCATAACCTGCATCCAGTAAAGCTGTCGAATTTTCGCATAAGCCTACTTCTTCATCTGTAATTATGGTTGGGAAAGTTGCCACAATTAATGCTACAGGATAATCGCTGTAACAGCCATTTGTGTTCATTACGCGTGCATAAATGATTTGATTATAAGGCGTAATATTCGTGTAATTTGTTGGTAATGCTACCGTGCTCGTTGTGTTTTCAAAAAACGAGATGGTATAATTGGAAGGTAAATTTGTGAATAATTGTGGGATAATTGCACTCAAATTAATAGAAGTACTGCCGTCTTGATTTGTATCGGTATCGCAAATGACGAAAGAGGTTGCGTTAACGAGTAAGTCGGTTGCATATTCAATGCGAATATTTCCTGTGGTTTGGCAATTCGAACCATAATTGATTTCGACACTATAATCTCCTGCTGAAGTTACTTCATATGTTGCTTGTAATGCCCCTGTTATTGCGATGTTGTTATGATACCATTGATAACTTATTGCACTTGGTTGGTTAGCATTCAGTATAATGGTTTCAGTTGGACAAAGTGCTGTTCCATTTGCCAATAATCGATCGGCGCCTAAATCAACCTCAAAATTAAAACTACCTCCTCCTAAGAATATAGCCGAATCGTATCGGTAATTGCCTTCATCAGCGATGGCTAATTTGATGTGATAGGTTGTGCCGGGAGTTACAGCTGCTTGCGCCGTCATTACTTTAGTTTGTCCATTGAAATTGGTTGGATGTTCGGTAGTATTGAAGGCATCAAAGTAGTTGGCATTGGCTGCAGGGCAAAGTGTACCCGAACCCCTCACGGTATTCACTTTTACCGGTGTTGTTGTTCCAGGAATAACCGCTAAATTTTCATAGGTGCTAGCTGTAATTTCTTTTAATAAAAAAACAAAACCATCAGTGTAATTGCATTGGTTTGCCGAGGGATTTAAAAGATATTGTTCGGACGAAAAAATATAATCAAAACTAATATGATCACCTAGTGGAATAAAATCAAATTCTAAAACAGTTGCGTTGAAGGAATTGCTCAAACCTAATGCTTGATTTAAGTCGGAATCACCATTCCAACCCATGTTTCCTCCATCATCAGATAAAGTGGTATTTGGCCCAATGGTATTCGCTGTTTTGCCCGTGGTTAGTACAATTCCGTTTGCAAATGGAAATGTGGAACCCGTTGCATCAAAATAACCAAAACTTTTTTCACCTGTTGTAAAGTTTCCCCCCGACACCGAGACATTGAATACGTTAGCACAAGGACTGTTAATTAATTTATCTTGGATGAGTTGTTGGGCGGTGTAACTTTCATCTACGGAAATATATTGTGCATTTCCCCAATGAAAGGCAATTCCAAAAATGATAAGCCAAGTATGTTTTACTATCCCCATAGTACCTACAAAGATACTATAAATCTCTCTTTTTTAGAATATAAAAAGAGGCAATAATAAATAGGCCAGTCCAAACCAATACGATGCTAATTTCTGAAAAATGAATGCTGTAATCTTTTATGATTTTACTGCCTCCCATCGCTTTTTCTATTGATTTTACAGCGTTGAATCTTGAAAAAGGTTCCCGACTTAAATTCCACATGGATTCCATTGGAAAATACTTGATCATCGCATCGGCAAAGTTTTTTGATTTGTCATTGCCGCCTAATATGACAAATTTCACCATCCAATATATGATTTGCTCTGCCATAAACCATAATGTTAAAAAGCCCAAAGCAAAAGCACTTCGTTTTACTAATATTCCTAAAAATAAACAGAAGGAAAAAAAGGCAAACAGTTTGATAAAAAAGGCCAAGAGGTATTCCAAATCTGAAAAAACGATGCCTATTTCATTATAGGACGAAAAAGAATAGCCTAATATTAATGAGAGTATGAACACAAAAAAGGTTGAAGCCACTGCAAATATTCCTACTACGAGAAATTTTGAAATGATGAACTCTTTTTTATTCAGCCCATCGATTAAATTTTGTTTTAAGGTTCCGTAGGTGTATTCATTGGCCATCATGGAAACAATGACTACGGCTAAAAATATTTTAAACAACGCAGCAATAAAGGTGTTAAAATGCCATATGTAGGGAAAATTGAAAATACCTTGGTCGGCGATTCGGATTTCGTTTCCGAATATGGTGAATTTTATGGAGCTAATTAGGGCAATCGAACTCAGCAAGATAAAATAGGCAAGAACTAAAATGCGACTCGCTTTGTTTTTCCAAATTTTCTGAAATTCTATGGAGAGTAATCTTTTCATTTTTTGCTTTAGTTTTTAGTTAATTCTAAAAATTGTTCTTCTAAACTATTTTTTCGTTTTACAAGATGTTCTAATACAATATTATGTTGGAAAAGATAGGTGTTTAGATCCTCTGCTGCCAAATCTTGTTTTAGGAAAACCAATAATTTTCCTTCCGATTCTTTTGTTCGTTCTATGGAACTATGGTTTTGGAGTACATTTTGTAATTGGGTAAGGTCTTTGGCTTTCAATTCAAAAAAGCTATGGGTTTCTATCATGTTGTGAACAGATCCTTGATACAACATTACCCCTTTCTGGAGCACAACAACATGACTGCATACTTTTTCTACTTCGTCTAATAAATGGGATGCCAATAATATGGTGGTGCCTTGAGCGGCAATTACTCGTATGATGTCTCTGATTTGACGAATTCCTTGCGGGTCTAGTCCGTTTGTAGGTTCGTCTAAAATTAATATTTCAGGATCGTTCAATAGGGCAGAAGCAATGGCTAAACGTTGTTTCATTCCTAGAGAAAAAGTGTTGAATTTGTCGTTTTTTCGCTCTAATAGCCCAACTAATGCTAGTTTTTCATCCACTTTTGTAAAGGGAGTTCCTTTTATTTTACACACCAATTCCAAGTTTTCTTTGGCCGACATATATGGATAGAAATTAGGACGTTCAATGATGGCGCCTACTTTTTTTAACGCTTGGTGGGTATCGAGTTTTCCTTCAAACCAGTCAAAATCGCCTGACGTCTTGTTCACTACGTTCAATACAATGCCTAAGGTGGTTGATTTTCCAGAGCCGTTAGGCCCCAAAATACCATACACATTTCCTTTTTTTATTTCAAACGAAACATTTTTAACAGCATGTAATTTCCGATTGAAAATTTTATTGAGGTGGGTAATTTTTAATATGGTTTCCAAGGACTTTTCTTTTTTGATTGAACATTAGACGAACAAATATAGAAATTGTTACCTTTTTTTTCCTCTATAAAAACCCGAATTAATTTCTAAAAACAAATCCCTATTAGCCGAACAGCTATTAGGGATTGTATTAGTTGAAGAAAGCTGAATTAATAGTTAGTAAAATTATTGATTTTCACATTTTGGGCCTTTAAGTCGTGCATTAAATTGTACAAGCCAAAGAAGGTTCTGTTGATGTAAATAAAATGTTTGGATCCACGATTGCCATTCATGTTGCGCAATTCGGTGCTTTTTGAGTACCGCACGCCTAAATCGGAGATCTGTCCAAAAAAATCATCATCTGAAAAATCAAATTCTTCTACATGAAAGGGTCTCGCGAATAAGCTGAGTAATTCATGGAACATATCGGTGAAAAATTCCGTTTCTTCGGGCGAATCATCAGTTCTAAGTATTTCTAATTCGTACAATTTTGATTTGAAATACGTAGGGTTTTCTAGGTTTTCTTTTTTAGCCAATTCAAAATACGGAATATAAAAATCTTCGGGTACTTCCTTAATACAACCAAAATCGAGCGCTACCAGTTGGGTATCTTTTGTAATTAAAAAGTTCCCAGGGTGCGGATCGGCATGTACTTTTCTCAGATTGTGCATTTGAAACATATAAAAATCCCACAATGTTTGCCCCAATAGATTTGATTTTTCGGGATCGGAATTGTAAGCTGTAAATTCAGATAGATGTTCGCCTGTCATCCAATCCATCGTGATGATTTTTTCGGACGACCATTCGGGATAGTAGCTCGGGAAAAGTAAATTAGGAATGTTCTGGCAAGCTTTTGCCATTTCCATACTTTGTTGGACTTCGTTGATGTAATTGGTTTCTTCTACCAATTTGTCTTCGACTTCTTTAAAATATTTATCCGAATCTTTCCCTCTGATGTTGAACATTTTGATGGCAATGGGTTTTACCATGGCTAAATCAGAGCTAATACTCTCGGCTACCCCAGGGTATTGGATTTTAACGGCTAATTTTTTGCCTTGTTTTGTAGCTTGGTGCACTTGACCAATACTGGCGGCATTAATGGATGTTGTATTGAATGTGTCAAAAATTTCTTGTGGTAGTTTTCCAAAATATTTTTTGAATGTTTTGTTTACTAGGGGAGGCGATAACGGTGGGACAGAAAATTGCGCTAGTGAAAATTTTTCTACATAAGCTCGAGGCAATATGCTTTTTTCCATGCTCAGCATTTGTGCTACTTTTAAGGCACTGCCTTTCATTTGCTTTAAGCCGTCATAAATATCTGCAGCATTATTAGTGTTAAGGTTTTCTTTGGCTTCAGTTTCGGTTTTTGTGATTTTATCCCCATAATATTTGAGGTAATTCACGCCTACTTTTGCTCCAGTTTGAAGGAGTTTTGAAGCGCGTTGAATTTTTGACGTTGGAATACTGTCTATGGTTTTCATTTGGGTTGCCTTTGTATTACAGTTTGAATGCCGCTTTTTCTTGCCACATGAATTTTCCGAAGTCAATCAAACTTTTAAAGGGAGTGGTATCCATCAAATCAAAACTTGTATTTACCGATTTTTCAATAAAAATATCTGTTTTTTCAAAGGCTAATGAAGTGTCTTCTATCCAAAATTTTAGCGTAAATAAAAATTGCACCCAAGCCATTTCACTCATTGCTTTTTCTTGGAATTCGATAAATTTTTCTTGTTTCAAATCGATTTTTTCAATGGCCAAGTTGTCAAAGAACTGTTGGAACTGTTTTCTCAAGTCGGATAATTTTGAAACGCTTTTTAATTTGTTTTTATCTTCTTTTAATAAGGCAATTACAAAGCTTCGATTGGCCGTTAACATTTCAAAATAGGTGAAATAACAACTCAATAATTGCGTACGGGCATCATAGGATTTGAAATCCTCACTTTTTTCTAGCATGTGTAAAGCTTGTTCAAAAAGTGATGAGAAAAATGTTTTCTCAATTTGGTCAAAGGATGAAAAATTCCCATAAAATGAGGCTTCTTCAAAGTTGTATTGTTTTGCAAATTGATAAACAGATTGGGGTTGTTTGTTGTGCTCTAAAAAGTAATCTACGTAGAAACTAATAATAACTTGCGGTGTAATTTCTTTTTGCTTTGCCATGGTTTTTTGAATTTTAACAAAGGTATAAAATGTTTAATAAAATAAATAAAAGATTAAACAAAATATTTTGTTAAAATTTGGGCGTAAAAAAACCTCAATTACGCATTTGCAATTGAGGGTAAGAGATTATAACTGTTTATTCTATGATTTTTGTTCTTTATTAAAGTACACCAAATAGTAATACATTTGTTTTTCTTCGTCCCAACCTTTTTCAACGAACTTTTCCGCGCTTTCCGGATTGATGAAGTCCAATTTGATTTGGATGTTGGTGTCTAATTGTATGGTATTTTTTAATGTACGACGTACATCAGTTACAGCAGCATTGGCAATTGGAAAACTCGATACATCTTCAATGCTGTATTTTGCCCCTTTATCGACTTTATAATTTTTGAATTCTGGAATAAATTCTGGATTTTGCATGACTTCGTTCAAGAAAGCTGTTTCTTCAAATTCATCATTTTTAGCAAAGTGATTGATGGCACGATTCATAAACAAAACTTCTTGTTGTTTGTCTTCGGCAGGTAAAACCACTTCTTTAGCAAACTCTTGACAAAATTTCAAATATTTTTTGGTCATGAAGTTTTCATCTTGAAAAGCATCTACAGATAAGAAATGTTCTAACCAATAACGGGCATCATAACGGTTGCTGTCGACGGTTAATATTTTGTAGCCTTCTTCTTTCTTATAGTTAAAAATGATACAGCCTTTGTCCAATTTATTCAAATTGATACCTTGTTGTAGAATCATTTCTAAATTGCTCTCTTTTTCTTCAAATTGCAAAAAATCGGTTTGTATTTCGCTTTTAAAAACACCGATAGCATCTAACACATTATTATCAATCGAAACGTGTGTAAAGTAGGCGACATATACCTCTCCGTTTTTGATGTGCGGGTGGTTGGATTGTTCAAAAAGATGTTTCGTTATTTTTTTTGAAACATTGTGAATTTCGCTAGGATTTGTAAAAACTTCGCTAGCAAAATTAAACATTTCATTGTATTCTAAATCTACTTCATGCGCAAACTGAAAGTAGTTTTCTTCCTTTTCGCGAAACGATTTAAAGAAGAATTCTTTTAATAAAGGCATGATTTCATCGTTCAGTCCGTAAGGATTTTCAGATAAAAAGATGGCTTCGTTTCTACTTTTGTTTCCTACTCTGTGAATAGAAAGATTTTCAATATGAGCGTTAAATAAGTTGATCATTATTAATGTGTCAATTCGTCAATTGGTCAATTTGCCAATTAACAATGTTAGTATTAAGTTTTTATAATTGGCACATTGCCATAGTAGCACATTGGCTAATTGTTTAATTCCAGTTTTCTTCAAATCCCATATCTTCAAAGCTGTCATCGCCTTCAAACATATCGTAATCTTCGTCGTCCAAGTCGTCTTCAAATTCACCAAACATATCTTCTTCAGATAAATCACCTCTTAGACCACTTTGTAAGGCTTCGGCTGGAAGTTCTCCGTGAGAAAAGAGTAGGGCAGGATAAGTTTCGTTGGTTTCTTTATCTTCAATTGCGGCTAACTCTACAAAGAAGGTCCACATGCTAAATAAATCATACACATACACTAATTTAGTATTTTGTTCGTGTACTAATTCGTCTATGGCATATTCCGACATGGTTTTAATTTCGCCTGGAATATCTCCTGTATCAAACATTGGGATGCCATCTTCTTCGTGCCAAGCCCAATCATTTGCACAGGTATAAAAAGCGCCTACTTCGGTACCGTCAAAGCCAAAAGCATTGGTAAGTGCGTTGTGTAAATCTTCTAAGGTGTTGTTGCTTTCGATGGCAATATCTCTAAAAATATCTTCTTCGGCATCGAGGATCGCTCTGAATTTATATATCATAATGGTTGCAATTTTACGAAAGGCAAAAGTAAGTATAAATTACGATTTTCGATTTACGATTTTCGATTTGTTGATAAGATTTTTCTGAATTCATGTAATAATTACAATTCATCCTTAAAAAATGACAGTTGGGTTACTTTGAATTTTTTTGTTGGTTATTTCTATTGAATTTTGTCTCAGAAATAGTAACAAAGTACTTATGATTCAGCTGGTCCTATATTTAATTAACTTTATTGTGCAGTCAATTAATTTTAACTAATTTTATTGTAAATCTTACCTATGTTACAAAAACTCATCAAAGAAGTTCCTCGAGCGATAATATTATCCCTTTCTGTTTTTTTAGTTTTACTACTGATAAAATTATTGACGGGAATCACCATACAGTTGAATCAATATTTATGGGTAAATTTTGGTTATACCATGTTGTATGGCTTAACGCTATATTTTGCTAATGCTACTTTGTTTATTTATTTAGATTCGATTTTTGAGGTTGAGCGTTTTGCCAAAAGGAGAATTATTTTAGGCTTTTTAGGTTCTTTTGTTATTTCAGTTATTGTAATTTTTTTATTGCGAATTGTTGAAGATGTGCTTATAGAAGGATCTAGTTTTGAAGAGTTTTATCAAAATGAAACTATGGTAAATTATGTAGTGACCATAATTATTACGTTTTTTGTAACCTTAGCATTTCATGCTTTTTATTTTTACAAGGCGTATCAAGATAATAAAGTTAACCAACATAAAATCATTGCAGGAACAGCTTCAGCACAGTTTGAAAGTCTTAAGAATCAAATTGATCCCCATTTTTTGTTTAATAGTTTGAATGTGTTGTGTTCTTTAATTGAGGAAAATCCAATTGCAGCCCAAAAATTCACAACATCCTTATCTAAAGTATATCGCTATGTTTTGGAACAAAAGGACAAAGAATTGGTATCAGTAGCCGAAGAAATTGCCTTTGCCCAAATTTATATGGATTTACTCAAAATGCGATTTGAAAACAGTATCCTATTTGAAATTGAAGATAGATTTGATAACGAAGATGCAAAAGTGGTCCCATTAGCGCTGCAATTATTGCTTGAAAATT
>DALYCS010000036.1:10945-12328 GCA_031973615.1 Flavobacterium sp.
GAAACCAAACCACTTCAGATCAAAATTAGTGTTCATAATGGTGTGTTAGTTGTAGCCAACAATTTACAGAAGAAAGATGTATTATCTGGCAGAAAAGGAGTTGGATTAGAAAATATTGTAAATCGATACGGAATTCTAACCAATAGAAAAGTTATAGTAGAAGAAAATGAAAAGGAATTTAAAATAAGCATACCCATATTAACCAAGCAAATTTCAGTTATGGAAACACAAAATATATTTAATGAGAATTTAGCTTACAAACGTGCAAAGGACAAAGTAGAACAAATAAGAGGGTTTTATGGTAATTTAATTTCTTATTGTACTGTTATTCCCGTTTTAATTTTTATTAATTTAAATACATCAAATTTTCAGTGGTTTTGGTTTCCAATGTTGGGTTGGGGAATGGGATTAACTTTTCATGCTTTGGAAACTTTTGGATACAGTAAATCTTGGGAAGAGCGTAAAATAAACGAGTTTATGAACAAAGAAGACAATAACTTAAAAACATGGAAATAATTATGGAAACCAATCAATTCGACTTAAAAAAATATGAAAATGCAAGAAAACGTGTGAAAGAACTCAAAGGGTTTTACAGTCATTTAGCAAGTTACATTCTAATTATATCTTTTTTGTGTTTTATCAATCTTAGATTTTCACCAGAACATATTTGGTTTTATTGGCCAATGTTAGGATGGGGAATAGGTTTGTTTTTCCATGCTGTTGGTGTTTTCAATATTATTCCTTTTTTTGGAAAAGATTGGGAAGATAAAAAAATAACAGAAATAATGGAAAAGGAAAAACAAACAAAATGGGAATAATAGTATTCCACTTAATAACTAAAAATCATGAATACACAAGACGAAATCAAATATCAAGAAGCAATAAAAAGAGTTAAAAAACTTAAAGGCTTTTATACACATACAATTGTTTATATTCTTGTTAACATATTGATATTTTTTCTTAATGTTAATAATTTAGAGCAAGGAGAAAGTTATTTTCAGTTTAAAAATTTCATGACAGCTTTCTTTTGGGGAATTGGGTTGTTAGCGCATGGTTTGTCAACATTCTTACCTTATTTTATTTTAGGCAAAGATTGGGAAGAACGCAAAATTAAAGAATTGATGGAGAAGGAAAAAGCGAATAAGTGGGAGTAATATAATGTGTCAATTTGATAATGTGTCAATTTGAAAATTTAATAAATTATGCAAAACGAAAATATTCCCCCTTTGGGGGTTAGGGGGCTGAAAATCATCATCATCGAAGACGAAAAACCAGCAGCCCGATTGTTGCAACGTAAAATTGAAAAACTAGGTTTTTCTATTACTGCATTATTGCATTCGGTGGCAGATTCCTTGGCATGGTTTCAAAAGAATCCGCATCCCG
>DALYCS010000037.1:0-2717 GCA_031973615.1 Flavobacterium sp.
ATGGTTGGGTTGCCACATGATTGGTGCCGGCGTTACCGATATGATTGCAGAAGCGGTTGTGGCCCGTAAATTAGAAACTACAGGACACGAAATCTTAAAAGCAGTGCATCCACACCCAACGATGAGTGAAGCGGTTATGGAAGCGGTTGCTGATGCGTATGGTGAAGTAATTCATTTATAGTCTTTGAAATAAAATAAATAGAAAACATCCGATTTGTGTAAGCAGATCGGATGTTTTTATTAAACACAATTACATTTATTTATAAAATAGTAATAAGTAAAATATTTATTATATTTGAGGAAAGATAAAAATGACATTCATCATACATATACACCCAAAATTGGTCAGCTATGTATGATTTTGTTAGACAAATATACAAGTTGGCAGTAATGCGAAAAAAAACTAGACCTAAATGAGATTCAGAATAATATTCTTGATATTTATAATCCTTACAGTTTCCTCATCATCAGGTATTTCTCAAAATTTACCAAAAGATTCGGTTTTTGGAAACGTAAAAAAAATTAGGGAGAAAGTAATTTTCCTTACAAAACAAGAAAATCCACAAATCATATATGAAAGTGATTACGGGCATATGGGATTTCAGGGACCCGATAAAACCATCTCTATATTTAATAATTATTGGTATTCTACACAACTTTGTTATTACATCAATTATGAAAGGTTCTTTAACAAGAAGGGACATATAATAAAAGATATTTGGTATGGTAAAAAAGATGTTTTTTTCAATTCATCCAGATATATTTATGATAAAAATGACAGATTATCTATTGTGATTGATTCAGTAAAGATAAATCCATCAGAATTCTATCCTGAAATAACAAAACATTATTATGATGAAAGAGATGATAATCTCCACGAAAGTATAATCCATCTAGAATTTAATAATTTTTCTATGTTTGATAAGTATTATGTAAAAGGAAAAAAAACTAGGTCAGAACAACATGATAAAGACGGAGTAATTTTTGATACTATTTTCAAATATAACGACAATGGAAAATTAGACAATTACATTTTCAAGCGCAGAGCTGGGAGGTCAACAGAAACAAATAGTCTCATTTATAAAATCCGTAAACGAATTTATGAATATGACAAGAAAAATAGGCCTATCGGAATTTATACTTCTGGTCCACTTTCAGACAATGGTATAAGTACAGAAAACAATACAAAAAATACCGAATTCAAATATCAGGGTGATAATCTAATTACTAAAATAAGATACGGCAGTAGTGGAAGTATGTATTTTTCTAATTACAAATACGACAAGGGCAATCGATTAATTAAAGAATATTGCTGCGACAAAAATATTTCAAAAGCCACAACAATAATAGAATATACGTATAACAAAAATAGGGTTGAAAAACTGATTTTCAGCGAAGAAGACTACGATGTAAATCACAATAAATTTTTAAAAAAACACAACGTATCATACAAATACAAATACGACAGCAACAATAATTGGATTGAAATAATAAAAACAGTTGATGGAGTTGATTTATATAAATGGATCAGAGAAATTGAATATTATTAAAATCCGGCTAGCGCGGATTTCTAATCCGTGCCCACATTAAATTAAAGTTGCTCTTTCACCAACTTTAAAACTAATTCAAACTGTTCGGTTTTGCTCATCGCCGAATTGTCAATTTCAATAGCATCTGTTGCTTTTACCAGCGGTGAGTCTTCTCTGTGTGTGTCTATATAATCGCGCTCTTCCACATTTTGCAACACCTCATCAAAAGTAACAGCTTGGCCTTTTTCAACTAATTCGTCAAAACGACGTTGGGCTCTGGTTTTGGAACTGGCGTTCATGAATAGTTTTAGTTCGGCTTCTGGGAAAACTACAGTTCCTATATCTCTTCCGTCCATTACAATGCCTTTGTCTTTGCCCATAGCTTGTTGTTGCTCTACTAATTTGGCACGCACTTCCGAGATTTCAGCAACTTTACTCACCATACGAGATACTTCGATGGTTCTGATTTGGGTTTCGATGTTTTCGTTGTTCAAATACATCTCGGCAAATCCTAAAGTCGGATTAAATTGAAAGCGTAAATTGATATTTGGTAATTCAGCTATCAAACCCAATTTATCTAAATGCGTTTCAGAAACTAAATTGTGTTGCATGGCATAATACGCTACTGAACGATACATCGCACCTGTGTCTACATATACATAACCTAATGCTGCTGCCAATTGCTTTGCTAACGTACTTTTTCCAGTAGACGAAAAACCGTCTATTGCAATGGTAATTTTTTTCATATATTTTTTTGCCCTAAAAACGCTAAGGCGCTAATTTTATATTATTAAATTTCTTGACTTTATTAAACATATAAGTCATATAAGTTTTTATTAAGCAATACTTAGTAAAAATGAAGTTCATTTAAGTGTATCCTTTTCACTTTTCACTTTTTACGAATCACTCTTCACTAATCCCTTTTTACTTATCACTTATCACTTATCACTCTTCACTAATCCCTTTTTACTTATCACTCTTCACTTATCACTAATCCCTAATCCCTTTTCACTAATCCCTTAACTTTAATTCAAATCAATCATCAAGCCAAACAAACTCGTATTGGCTGCTAAAGTGTATCTCGAATAGGAATAATCAAATTTAATTTTTCCGATTCGGAGTCCAAAACCAACCGAAATACCTGAAAAATGACGTTGTTCTATAATTCGAAGCTCTTCACCTCTTCTA
>DALYCS010000037.1:2727-12169 GCA_031973615.1 Flavobacterium sp.
ATAACCCAATCGGATGTTAAAACCCTTTTCTGGAAATAATTCGGCGCCCACTATTAAATGCCGCAACGCATTGTTAAAAAACGACACCTTTTCTTCTTGAGAACTTCCATCTAGGCTTCCTTGTGCTCTATTGGGATTGGAAAATGCAATGTTCCATTGTTGCAAATTTTCAAAAGTCATGTGCCAACGAATGGGTACGTTTTCCAATAATTGAGAAATTCCTGCATCAATCGAAAGGGGTAATTTTTCACGGGTATCTGCATAAGGCGTAATTTGTGCTCCAATATTACGCACAGCCAAACCATAGTTGATATCGTTTTGTGTATCTACATACAAAAGACCTAAATCTACGGCAGCACCCCAAGAATTATAACTTTCTAATGTTGATGAAATCAATTTGGCGTTTACCCCAAAATACATATCTGTCCAAGGCAAATTGTAAGCATATCCAAGAGATACAGCTGCTTCACTACCCGTAAAATCGGAAGTAGGATTGCCCAATTCATCTCTACCCTCAAAAGAACCGTAATTGATGTAGCTTACACCCGCATGAAACGTTTGCAAATGTTTATCATACGTATAGGCATAGGCAGCCGTTCCATAGGTCACTTCACCATAATAATTACCAAAATTAGTCGATAAACGGTTGCTCATTTTCTCATTAATTGTTGCCGGATTATAAAAGGCCTGATTGACATCATAATCTACTACAGTAACCGTTTTACCTCCCAAAGCTGCCTGTCGAGCAGATTGAGCCAAATTTAAAAACTGATATACATACTTACCTCCTATTTGACTATAAACTGTAGTCGAAAGGAAGAACATAAAATAGAATATCGTTTTTTGTAACATGTTGCGGAGTTAACTAATTGATAACGCAACTGCGAAGATAAAATTATATTGATTAGGAAACAAAAAGAACCCCCAATATTAATTGAGGGTTCTATATTTTACGATTGAAGATTATCTACTTTTTCGCTTCAAAAGTTTTTGCATTTTTTACCTTTTGATTCGTTATGGCAATATCCAAAACTTCACTCATTTTATCGACATAATGAAATGTCAACCCGTCAATATAATCGGGTTTAATTTCTTCGATATCGCGTTTGTTTTCTCGGCACAAAATAATTTCTTTTATGTTGGCGCGTTTAGCTGCTAATATCTTTTCTTTGATACCACCCACAGGCAATACTTTTCCTCGAAGCGTAATTTCTCCCGTCATGGCAATACTTTTTTTGATTCGCTTTTGCGTAAATGAAGAAACCATAGATGTCAACATCGCAATTCCAGCACTAGGACCGTCTTTCGGGGTAGCGCCTTCTGGCACGTGTATGTGAATATTATACTGATTCAAAACTTCGGGATCAATACCTAAGTGTTCGGCATTCGAACGAATATATTCCAAAGCTATCGTTACCGACTCTTTCATCACCGTACCTAAATTTCCGGTCATGGTCATTGTACCTTTCCCTTTTGAGATTAAAGATTCAATAAACAAAATATCACCCCCTACCGAAGTCCAGGCCAAACCTGTTACCACACCGGCAATTTCATTGTTTTCATATTTATCGCGCTCCATTCGAGGCGATTTCAATACGGCTACTATATCTTCATCACTTACTTTTACATTGTAGCTTTCGTCCATGGCAATAGATTTTGCAGCATGACGCACCACTTGTGCTATTTTTTTCTCCAAACCACGTACACCCGATTCACGCGTATAGCCGACCACAATTTTTTCCAATTGTTTTTTGCCAATTTGCAAGTCTTTAGGCGATAACCCATGTTCTTTTAATTGTTTGGGTAACAAATGATTTTTGGCGATTTCTATTTTTTCTTCGATGGTATAACCTGTCATTTCAATAATTTCCATACGGTCTCGCAATGCAGGTTGAATGGTCGACAAACTATTTGACGTTGCAATGAACATTACTTTTGATAAATCATAGCCTAATTCCAAGAAATTATCATGAAACTCTTTGTTTTGCTCTGGATCCAATACCTCTAACAAAGCCGATGAAGGATCACCATTGTGGCTTAACGACAACTTATCTATTTCATCCAGTACAAACACAGGATTTGATGTTTTTGCCTTTTTGATGTTTTGCAATATTCGTCCAGGCATGGCTCCAATATACGTTTTTCGATGTCCGCGAATTTCAGCTTCATCGCGCAAGCCACCTAATGACATACGAATATATTCTCTCCCCAATGCCTCAGCAACCGATTTTCCAATAGAAGTTTTACCCACACCTGGAGGACCATATAAACACAATATTGGCGATTTCATGTCGTTTCGCAATTTCAAAACAGCCAAGTGCTCAATGATGCGTTTCTTCACATCTTCCAAGCCATAATGATCTCTATCAAGGATTTTTTGCGCACGTTTTAAATCGAAATTATCTTTGGTAAATTCGTTCCAAGGTAATTCTAAAAACAATTCGATATAATTGCGTTGTATGCCAAAATCCGGCGAATTGGGATTGGTGCGTTGCAATTTTGACAATTCTTTTTCAAAATGTTTTGCCGTGCTTTCATCCCATTTTTTCAATAATCCTTTGGCGCGCATTTCTTCAATTTCAGCTTCATAAGAAACACCACCCAATTCTTCTTGAATGGTTTTCATTTGCTGCTGTAAGAAATACTCGCGTTGTTGTTGGTCTAAATCAAATCGAACTTTAGATTGGATATCGTTACGAACTTCTAATTTTTGAAGTTCTAAATTCATAAATCGTAACGTTTCTAGTGCTCTGTCTTTTAAGTTCTTAATTGATAATAATTGTTGTTTTTCTTCAACTGATAAATTCATATTTGAAGACACAAAATTGATCAAAAAAGGATTGCTTTCTATGTTCTTTATGGCAAAAGTGGCTTCTGTGGGAATACTCGGACTTTCCTTAATAATTTGGATGGCCAACTCTTTAATGGACTCGATAATAGCTTTGAACTCTACATTTTTTGCATCTGGGCGTTCTTCCGTAACCTCTTTGATGGAAGCGCGCAAATAAGGTTCTTCTTGCGTAAAAGCATCAATTTCAAAGCGTTTTTTACCTTGTAGAATTACGGTTGTATTGCCATCGGGCATTTTTAAAACACGCATGATACGCGCCACCGTTCCAATATGATGTACGTCATTTGGCGTAGGTTCTTCTACATTTTCATCTTTTTGTGCTACTACACCAATGATTTTACCTTTCGCATTGGCATCATTGATTAATTTTATGGATTTATCCCTACCGGCTGTAATGGGAATAACTACTCCTGGAAATAAAACAGTATTGCGCAGGGGTAAAATAGCAATGTCGTTGGGCAATGCTTCATTGTTCATTTCTTCTTCATCTTCTGGAGTCATTAATGGAATCAATTCCGAATCGGGATCCATTTCTTGAAGTGACAAATTGTCAAGGGCAAGTATTTTATGATGTGGCATAGGTCTATTTTGTCAGTAAATAATACAATAATTAGGTTTAAAATGTTTAGTGTTTGATTTTATTTAATTGATAATCAATGAAATAAATTACAACAACAGCAATTACTCTAACTTGTAATTCAAGATGTGTGCCATAAAAAATCCCGAACATACATTCGGGATTTCAATATGCAATTATAGTATGATTGTTATTCATAACGAACAAAAAATTCACCTTCAGTGAAATTTCTTGTTAGAGTCATATTATCATTTTTTCCCACAAAACTAAAAGTTCCTTTTACAGTTCTATTCGATGTGTTTTTTTCTTCAATAACAATATTGCCAGCACTGGTTGTAAAATCTTGATAATCGGAAGCATAGTTTGCAGATCCTTCAATAAAATCACAACCTACATTCGTCCACTCTAACGGGTAAGTTCCCTCGCCAACAACTGTAACGGTTTGATCCATTACATGAAGATTCATAGAATTCAAACCTTCAATACCAACTATTGATAATGTTCCCATAGGGCCTACATTAAGAAATGATGCTTGAGTAGTAGTATATGTTTTTTGAACACCATCCATTTTAAATTTCACATAATAACTTGAATTATTTGCTGTAGGATCAATGGTAGGATCAATGGGCTCATTACTACAAGAGTTCAAGATAAATGTTATAGCAATTACAACTATAAATGAGATGCGTTTTAATGATTTCATAAAATAATAGATTAAGTTTTCAAATATAAAAACTATATTTTATTTTTTGGTACTCTAAGAAGTAAAAGTAATCCTATCATAAAAAATAAAATGAAAAATAGTATAGCGTTTTGAATACGCCCCGTAATATCCGCAATAAATCCATAAGTAAACATTCCAATCACGATGCCAATTTTTTCGGCAACATCATAAAAACTAAAAAAAGAGGTGGTATCTTTTGAATCGGAAGGAATAAGTTTTGAATAGGTAGAGCGTGATAACGATTGAATACCCCCCATCACTAACCCCACACAAAAAGCGGCAATATAAAAATCGTTTGGTGTAATTACGAAATAAGCATAACTACAAATGAGTATCCATAAAAAATTCAAAAATATCAACACGTTAATATTTCCATATCTTTCAACCAATTTAGATGTGATCCAAGCACCCAAAATTGCCACCATTTGTATCACCAAAATACTCACAATCAAACCCATAGTTCGCTTACCATCGCTTCCCCATTGCACTTCTTTTTCACCAAAATAAGCGGCAATAAGCATAATCGTTTGCACTGCCATACTGTAGACAAAAAAAGCGGTGAGGTAACGTTTCATTGGTTTTAATTGCGAAATGATTTGCCCTACTTTTTGCAATTCACGAAAGCCATTAAACACAATATCAAGATGGAGTTTGTTGCTGTTTTTAAAACTGGGCAAATACTTATAAGTATACTGACTAAAACCAAGCCACCACAAACCAACCAACAAAAAGGAGTAGCGCATCATTTGCATAGCTTGATTCTCGGGAACCAACAAAACCATAGCCAAACAAATCAGCAACAAAATCACACTACCAATATATCCTAAACTAAATCCTTTGGCACTTGCCCGATCTTGTTGTTCTTTTGGAGCAATGTCAGGCAAATACGAATTATAAAAGACCAAACTTCCCCAAAATCCAATAAGGGCAAAAAGATAAGACAGCAAACTAAACCACAAATTTTCTAATGCAAAAAAGTACAAACTCATACAGGAAAGTGAACCGAGGTAGCAGAAAAATTTCATAAACGATTTCTTATTTCCCAGATAATCGGCTATTCCAGACAATAACGGCGACATGATTGCAATAATTAAAAACCCAAAAGCAGTCACATACGGAATCAACGCATCACTCTGAATTGAAAAATCAAGAAACTGAATCTCATCTATACCTTTTTGTCTAAATAGCGCCCCATAAAATATCGGAAAAATAGTGGAGGCGATAACTAGAGAATAAACCGAATTGGCCCAATCATAAAATGCCCAAGCGTGAATTAATTTTGGTGATCCTTTTGCTAAATATTTCATATGAATTAACTCCAAAACTTGAGTTGGAATTCAAATATAGCATATTATTTTTTATTCAAAAGAGGTTTGAATCGTTTTTAATAGTTGTAAATTGCGTCAAAATTACAAGCATGTCAAAAAATAACACCAAAGCAACAGGTGGACAGCCGATTCCAAAAATTATTATTGGAATTGCACAGCTGCTACAAGCCGTATCACCTAAATTAACAACACTATTTGCTGCTAAATTATTTACGACACCGATAAAACATAAAATGCCAAAAAGAGAATTGGCTATGGATCAAAACACTGATCAACACACACTTTGGATTCCGGCTATTGCTAAAGAAATTGTGGTATATACTTATGGATCGGGTGACAAAAAAATACTATTCGTACATGGTTGGTCTGGAAGAGGGACCCAATTGGTAAAAATTGCAGATGAGTTGGTAAAAAAAGGGTTCATGATCATTAGCTTTGACGCACCTGCTCACGGAAAATCCAAAGGCAATTTTTCAATTATGACCGAATTTATTGCTTCGATACTTGAGCTAGAAAAAAGGCAAGGGCCATTCGAATTTGCCATAGGGCATTCCTTAGGCGGGATGTCGGTCTTAAATGCAATCCAACAAAATTTAGCGGTAAAAAAAGCAGTTACTATAGGAAGTGGTGATGTGATTCAAGACATTATTGATGATTTTATTCGTAAATTAAAATTAAAACCTCAATTTGGCCAACATTTAAAAAATCATTTTGAAACAAAATTTGGCGGTAAAATGGACGATTATTCAGCCTACAGAGCAGCTGCCAACATCACCATACCTGTTTTAGTTATTCATGACGCAGACGACGCAGACGTTTCGGTCCAATCGGCCTATCATATAGAAAAACACTTGAAACAAGGCGAATTATTCATAACCGAAGGCTTAGGCCATCGAAAAATTTTAGGGGATGCCGCAGTAATCGAAAAAATCAACTGTTTTCTTAACTAAAAAAAGCCTAACAAATGTTAGGCTTTTTTTAGAATTATATTCCAGCAATTTTTTTCAACTCTTCTACAAATCGCTGTGCTAATGCATCCGCTTCGTTTTGAGAAGGCGCTTCGGTATATATACGAATAATAGGTTCAGTATTTGATTTTCGCAAATGCACCCATTGGGTTGGAAAATCAATTTTAACACCATCTATCGTGGTAATATTTTCTAACTTGTAGGTTTCAGTTAATGCCGCTAGAACAGCATCTACATCAATTTGAGGCGTCAACTCAATTTTATTTTTACTCATAAAGTATTGTGGAAAACCGGCTCTAATTTCGGCAACTGTTTTGTTTTGATGCGCTAAATAGGTTAAAAACAAAGCGACTCCTACCATACTATCCCTTCCATAGTGAGAAGAAGGGTAAATGATTCCGCCGTTTCCTTCCCCACCGATAATAGCATTTGTTTTTTTCATCAACTCCACTACGTTTACTTCACCTACAGCACTGGCTTGATAGTTACCACCATGCTTCTCTGTAATATCTCGCAAGGCACGAGAAGAAGACATATTTGATACGGTATTACCCGGTGTTTTTGATAACACGTAATCTGCAACAGCTACTAAAGTATATTCCTCACCAAACATTTCGCCGTCGTTTGAAATAAACGCCAAACGATCTACGTCGGGGTCTACTACTATACCAAAGTCTGCTTTTTCTGCAACAACCAACTTGCAGATATCACCCAAATGTTCTTTCAAGGGTTCTGGGTTGTGCGGAAAATGACCATTGGGTTCGCAATATAATTTCACCACTTCCACCCCCATTTGTTCTAATAAATTAGGAATAATAATTCCCCCCGATGAATTCACACCGTCAACTACAACCTTAAATTTTTTAGTTTTTACTAATGCGGCATCTACTAAAGGTAATTCTAACACTTCATCTATATGGATATCCATGTAAGCATTATTCTCTGTTACTTCTCCTAAATTATCAACATCTGAAAAATCAAAAGCTTCTTTTTCGGCGATTTCTAAAATAATCTCCCCTTCTTTACCGCTCAAAAATTCCCCTTTTTCATTCAATAATTTTAAAGCATTCCATTGTTTGGGATTGTGAGAAGCCGTTAATATTATTCCACCATCTGCTTTTTCTAGTGGCACAGCAATTTCAACTGTTGGCGTAGTGGATAATCCCAAATCAATAACATCAATTCCTAAGCCTACTAAGGTATGCATCACTAAATTATGAATCATTGGTCCCGAGATTCGTGCGTCTCTACCAATAACTACTTTTAAACGTTCATTGCTTTTTGCAGCATGTCTTGTTTTTAAAAAAGTACCGTATGCCGATGCAAATTTAACAGCATCAACCGGGGTTAAATTATCTCCTACAGCACCACCTATGGTTCCTCTAATTCCTGATATTGATTTTATTAATGTCATATTTCGTATTAATTTTGAACTACAAATATAAAAGATGTAGGTCGCAATGGCACAACAACCCAACTATTTTTTTTTTATATTTACAAAAAGAACATAGAAAAATCAATGAACTATTTGGCCCATATCTATTTATCGGGAAACAATGATGCTGTAAAAATTGGAAATTTCATGGCCGATAGCATTAAAGGAAGACACTACCTCAATTACAGCAATGAACTACAGAAAGGAATTTTACTGCACCGACATATTGATTCATATACGGATGCACATCCAATCTATAGAAAAAGCAAACACAGGTTGCATAAAAAATACGGGCATTATTCCGGGGTAATTATGGATATTTTGTACGATCACTTTTTGGCGAAGAATTGGCAGCAATATTCAGCAGTTACTCTCAGCGATTTTGCTATATCATTTTATCAACTCCTCGAAAAAAACAATACACTACTGCCAGAAAAAACAAAAAAAATCGCGCCATATATGGTAGCTCAAAATTGGTTGGTAAGCTATGCAACATTAGCGGGAATTGAGCAAATACTTTTCCAAATGGACTACAAAACCCTACACAGAGTAAACATGCAAGAGGCTGTTGTAGAATTAAAAACCTATTATGATGAATTTGAAAATGAATTCACTTTCTTTTTTAAAGAATTAGTACTTTCGTGCCATGTAAAATTAATAGAACTACATGAACTTTTGTAATGCAATTGCCCACGAATTTCATTTGGCTGCCAATGCAGAATTGGCCCTACCAATGGAAAATTATATGAAAAATAATTTTGTTTATTTTGGCATTAAAACCAAACTTCGAAGAGCACTTTTAAAGAACCAATACGCAATTTATCACCAGGAAATTAAATCAAATTTTAGAACAATTGCATGGGAACTATTTCAAAAGCCAGAACGAGAATTTCACCAATGTGCGATCGATTTATTACAGAAGGAATTTAAAAAAAATTACCAGAGAGACGATATTCAATTCATTGAAAAATTAATCACAACTCATTCTTGGTGGGATTCTGTAGACACAATTGCAAAATATTTTTTAGGAGGTTATTTGTTGCAATTTCCAGAAGAAACTCAGAAAGTAATTGCTCAATTTTCAGATGCCAATAACTTATGGTTGAATCGAAGTGCTATTTTATTTCAATTGAGTTATAAAGAGAAGACCAATTTTGAACTCTTAAAATCGGAATGTGAAAAACACAAACACTCCAAGGAATTTTTCATTCAAAAAGCGATTGGTTGGGCATTACGAGACTACAGCAGGTTCAATCCAACGGGTGTCAAGGAATTTGTCTTATCCGCCCAATTAAAACCATTAAGTTCGAGAGAGGCCTTACGATTACTTTAATTTTGTTTTATTTTTCAGTTTAAAAAATTACCTTCGTATAAAATACTTTATCAATCCATGCAGCATAAAAAAACGATGTCCTTTAAAAACTTAGTATATAAGAATTTTAGACGATTAGAACGTTTTATTTTTCTATTGAAGGCCATGCTTACCCCCAGACAATTTATTTATTTGTCGTGTGTTCTGGTTGGGGTTTCATCGGCTATGGCCGTAATTATTTTAAAAA
>DALYCS010000038.1:0-377 GCA_031973615.1 Flavobacterium sp.
ATTATGAATGTTTTGAACCTCACCAGCTTTTAAATAATGTTCGTGGCGTGTTCCCCCACTCGATTCGACCATTTTAAGCATTAATTTTCCATTTTCGGATGGCTTAACCGTTTCTTTTCCATTCAAAATAAACGATTGGTGTACCACTTCAAAAGGTATAGCGTTGAATTCGCCACTTAATGAAAAATCATTATTAGCAAATGCATTTAAAAAAGCATCCCCTTTAACTTCTGGCGCAAAAATCATATCCTTTTCAAAGGTTTTACGTTTGGTATCGCCTTTGTATTCACCATCAACAAATACAGTCAAATAAGGTTTATCAGAATAAATGACATTCGCCGTTTCCCCTTCTCTAATTGGCATCATTCCTTCAAAAC
>DALYCS010000038.1:387-12125 GCA_031973615.1 Flavobacterium sp.
GCACCCACAATAATAAAAATGAAAGAAAGGTGTAATAAAAGGGTAGCCCAATTTTCTTTTTTATGCAATTGGTAGCGCTTGATGTTTCCCATAAAATTGATAACAAAAAACACCATTATGGCTTCAAACCACCAAGAATTATAAATAATAACTCTAGCGGTATCTGTATTGTAGGCATCTTCAATAAAAGTTCCAGCTGCCATTGCGGCTGCAAAAAGAATAAACAATACTGCCATTAAACGGGTCGAAAACAAAAAGGAGGCTATTTTTTTTTCCATGAGATTTTGGAATACATTTTTTAATTGCCACAAATGTACTTAAAAGGAATAGTTTATAAAAAAGTTTAACAAAGGATTCACGTATTTTTCCTACTCCTTTTTTAATACAACATTTTTATTTCTTTAACATCAAAAAAAGCGTGTTGCCCATTTTCTAAAGAGACTTGCAATTTCCCCTCCTGAGTCACCGAAATAATTTTACCTACGAAACGAATCCCCTGAACATCTTCAAATGCCGAAACTATTCCGCGTTTAAACAATTTTTCATGATAACGTGACCAAAAATAACCAGCTTCTACTTGTGGTAATTTTTCTAAATTTTGCTCCAATTCTTGCGCAATACGCAACAACAAAGACGCTATGTCAAAAGATTTTTTTTCTAAAAGTGCGAGCGAACTTGCTTGAGGTAAATCATCAAACTGTGTTTGATTCACGTTTATTCCTATACCAATAATAGACAGTATTTCGGTTGAGCTTTTTATACTATTTTCAATTAATATTCCTCCAATTTTCTTTTGTTCTGCCAAAATGTCGTTAGGCCATTTTATTTGAAAATCGATTGTACTCATCGATTGTAAAGCAGTTACAACACTCCAAGCTGCTATACAATTTAAAACATAAACATCGGATAAAACCCCAACGGGATGATAATATAAACAACTAAAGGTTAACCCTTTACCACTTTCTGATATCCATGAAGCGCCACGCTGTCCCTTACCGTCAGTTTGCTGATCTGCAACCACTATTGTGTAATTTTCAGGCGTTGTTTCCTTGGCTAATTGTTTCAAAAAACGATTAGTAGAATCTATGGCACTGAGTTTGATTATCTTCATTTCGTAGAATAAGTTTTAATCTTATGTTAAGGTTCAAAATTAATGACAAAATTTGATACCTTTGCATAAATTCAAAAATAATAAATGGCGAAGAAGCAGATTAATAATGATGAGCTGTTAGCAAACATCATTAAAGGGATAGAAGACGTAAAAGGAGAAAATATAGACATTCTTGATTTAAGAGAAATTGACAATACTGTTTGTGACTATTTTGTCATTTGCAATGGAAATTCAAACACACAAGTGAATGCGATTGTAGGATCCATTCAAAAGGTGGTGTCAAAAGAGCTGAAAGACAAACCTTGGCACGTGGAAGGTGCAGAAAATGGAGAATGGGTTTTAATGGATTATGTTAATATTGTAGTCCATGTGTTTCAAAAACACATCCGAGAATATTACCGAATTGAAAGTTTATGGGGTGATGCAAAAATCACAACCATTGAAACAAAATACTAAATAATTTTATGGCACAAAATACCAACAATAATTCTGGCTTTAAATTTAGTCCATGGATGAGTATATTACTTGTCCTTGCTGTTTTTTTTACCATTAGTTTATTAACCGATGGTTTAAATTTGAGCAATCCTGGGAAAACCAGTTTGTCTAAATTTAATGACTTCATCGAAGCAGGTGAAGTTGAAAAAGTTACATTCAACAATACGAATGCTACAATTTATCTAAAAAAATCGGCATTATCTAACAAAATACACGCGAAAGTCAAAGACGACGTTACGGGTAAATTGAATGTTAAAGGACCTCATTATACTACCGAAATTGGAGATGCAAAAGCTTTTCAAGACAATCTTACTAAAGCAAAAGCGGCTGGGAAAATAGGAGAATATGAAAAAGAACCCGAAAGCATGTGGGGCGACATTATCTCTTTATTACTCCCCGTAATTTTACTGGGTGGTCTATGGATCTTTATGATGCGTAGGATGTCAGGTGGCTCTGGTGGTGGCGGACAAATTTTCAGCATTGGAAAATCGAAAGCAAAACTGTTTGATGAGAAAAATGATACCCGAATCACTTTTGAAAATGTTGCCGGTTTAGAAGGTGCAAAAGAAGAGATTCAGGAAATAGTAGAGTTTCTTAAAAACCCTGAAAAATATACATCAATTGGCGGAAAAATCCCAAAAGGAGCTTTATTAGTTGGTCCTCCAGGAACCGGAAAGACTTTGTTGGCTAAAGCCGTTGCTGGTGAAGCTAATGTACCTTTCTTCTCGTTATCAGGATCCGATTTTGTGGAAATGTTTGTTGGAGTTGGAGCTTCACGTGTTCGTGATTTATTCAAACAAGCTAAAGAAAAATCTCCGGCTATTATCTTCATTGACGAAATTGATGCTGTAGGTAGAGCCCGTGGCAAAAACAACATGACGGGTGCCAATGATGAACGAGAAAATACATTAAATCAATTACTAACAGAAATGGATGGTTTTGGAACCAATTCAAATGTTATTGTATTAGCTGCTACCAATCGTGCAGATGTATTAGACAAAGCGCTATTGCGCGCAGGACGCTTTGATCGCCAAATTTATGTGGATTTACCAGACATTAGAGAACGAAAAGAAATTTTTGAAGTTCATTTAAAACCTTTGAAAAAATCTGAAGAATTAGATACAGAATTTTTAGCCAAGCAAACGCCAGGATTTTCAGGAGCAGATATTGCTAATGTATGTAATGAAGCAGCACTGATAGCGGCACGTCATGATAAAAATGCAGTAGATAAGCAAGATTTCTTAGATGCTGTCGATCGTATTGTGGGTGGTTTGGAAAAGAAAAATAAAATTGTTACCCCTGAAGAAAAACGCGCGATCGCTATACACGAAGCTGGACACGCAACGGTAAGTTGGATGCTAGAACACGCTGCACCACTTGTCAAAGTAACTATAGTACCGCGCGGACAAAGTTTAGGCGCTGCATGGTATTTACCAGAGGAGCGCTTGATTGTTCGTCCCGATCAAATGCTTGATGAAATGTGCGCCACTATGGGAGGAAGAGCAGCAGAGCGTGTAATTTTTGACACCATTTCAACTGGTGCATTAAGCGATTTAGAAAAAGTAACCCGCCAGGCGAGAGCTATGGTAACCATATATGGATTAAACGAAAAATTGGGTAACATTACCTATTATGATTCATCAGGTCAATCGGATTATAGTTTTTCAAAACCGTATTCTGAAGATACGGCTCGTGTTATTGATAGCGAAATTTCGAAATTAATTGAAGAGCAATACCAAAGAGCCATTACCCTGTTGACGCATCACAAAGATAAATTGGTGGAACTTGCAGATATTCTGATTGAGAAAGAAGTCATATTTAAAGATGATTTAGAAACCATTTTTGGAAAAAGGCCTTTTGACAAAGAAATTGCTTTAGAAGAGACCAACCCAGGCGAAGACTTATCAACAAATTAATATTAATAAAAAACTTAATTCGTACATTATTGAATTAAGTTTTTTTTTATCTTTGATTTTTACTGATCAAATACCTGACGACGATAGATGAGTCTTTTTAGAAAATTTTTTGGAACTTCTGGTGAAGAAACAGACCCTAAGGAAAAATCCGACGATAAAAGTCCGTATTCTCCCGACGTTAATTTACCAATAGACGAACAGTTTACTTTCAATTTTAAAGGAAATGGAGGTAAATTTATTTATTGTGAAAATTTATCCGAAATTGCAGAAAATTTTGAAAATATTTTAGCTGAAAACGATTGGTTTGAATCTGAAGCACAATGTTTTGATTCCCGCTTGTTTTATTTGTTAGACGATAATAAATTAGAATACACAAACCCCAAAAACCCTAAATTTTTCTTTTCGTTTTGTGAAAACTTAATTGCAGATGAAGGATCCATTTTGTTCTCTTCGCTACAATTAAAACACTTTAAACCCAACGAATTGCCAACAAACATGATTGTTTTTGCTACAACCAGTCAACTAGTTGTTTCAAAAGGAGATGGTTTGCGCGTGATCAAAAACAAACACGAAAAAGATTACCCTACCAACATTACCACTATAAAATACTTTGAAGAAGTAAAAGAGCAAGACTTTTTGCACTATGGCAGTTGTCATAAAAATCTATACCTACTTCTACTAGAAGATTTATAACATGAATGAAACGCTGAAAAGAGCATTATCTGGAGCCGTTTATGTTGTATTATTGTTGGGCTGCATTTCCTATTCTAAAGAAAGTTTAGCTATACTTTTTGGAATTTTCCTCCTCATTGGTGTTTACGAATATTGTAAAATGACCCATTTAAATTATTACCTATCAATCCCATTGGCTGGCATAGCCTATTATTTTTTATGGAATAAAAGCACCGATTTACAGTTAAAAACTATTATTGTTTTAGGCGCAATCCTAATTTCTATCAAATTGCTTTTCTATTTATTTTCGCTTCAAAAAACCACATTTACCAGTAGTACTCGCTATTTATTATTAGTAGGATACATCATCATTCCCTTCATACTAACCAATTATGTAGCTTTAGGGAAAAAAGGATATAATCCAAAGATCCTTATTTCAATTATAGTTCTGATTTGGACCAATGATACATTTGCCTATTTGGTAGGAAAAAACTTTGGCAAAAACAAACTATTTCCTAGTGTTTCTCCCAAAAAAACCATAGAAGGATTTATAGGTGGGGTGATTTTTACCGGCATAGCAAGTGTCTTATTGTCTAAATTTTATATCGAATCTAGAATTTTATATATTTGGTTGGTCATTGCATTTATAGTGAGTGTTTTTAGCACTTTAGGCGATTTAATTCAATCCAAATTTAAACGAGTAGCAGGAGTAAAAGACAGTGGTTCTATCATGCCCGGACATGGAGGTATTCTAGATCGGTTAGATAGTATTATATTTGTAGTTCCATTTATTAATTTATTTTATTTAATTCTATATTATGTTTCATAAAGAAGGTTCAAAAATCATTTTCATTACGCTACTCCTTTCAGTCGGACTTATTTTTTTGGCAGATGCCTTAGTAAAAGATAATTTTTGGCTTTTGAAATCAATTCAAATTGGCGTTCTCGTTTTTCTATTGTTGATTTTACAATTTTTTAGAAATCCAACTCGTATTGCCGATAATAGCGATCATCATATTTTAGCCCCTGTAGATGGAAAGGTAGTGGTAATCGAAGAGGTTTACGAACCCGAATATTTCAAAGACAAACGCCTTATGGTATCAATATTTATGTCGCCTATTAATGTGCATGTAACACGTTATGCATTAAACGGCGTTGTAAAATATAGCAAATACCATCCAGGAAAATATCTAGTAGCTTGGCATCCTAAAGCTAGCGAAGAAAACGAAAGAACTACAGTGGTAATTAACAACCGTATTTTTGGCGAAGTACTTTACCGACAAATTGCTGGAGCCTTGGCGCGCCGAATTGTAAACTATGCACAAGAAGGCATGCGAGTGGTACAAGGAAAAGATGCTGGTTTCATTAAATTTGGCTCTAGAGTTGATTTATATTTACCCCTTGGAACTGAAGTAAATGTAAAAATTGGTGATAAGGCCATTGGAAACAAAACAGTTATTTGTAACAAGGCATAATACATGAGCACGAAGGAAGCATTTGCAAATGCACAACTCGTTCCACAGGAATCGGTGCCCCAAGATGTGCAACTCATTTTGTATGGCTTATACAAGCAAGCAAGTTCAGAAAGTACAAATCAAATGCATTATCAAAATCCACAAGATTTAATTAATGCTTTTAAGTTAAATGCCTGGATGCAAGTCAAGCATTTAACTGCTGATGAAGCTAAAGAAAAATACATTGAAATCATCAATACCTTATTAAAAGAACGCAATCTATAACATGAAAAAAGCATTTGTATCCGCATCATTTCTACTTGTACTGTTGCTAAGTTGCAGAGGAGGAAATGATTTAGAAGAAGTTCAAATTCCGGATCCAGAAGTTGAAACTACACAAACAGCCTATGGAAATCCGGCAGAAGTAAAAGTAAACGAAGGAGGTACATTTAAAATGAAAGGTTTAAAATATGCCTACGATGATTTACAACCTCATATTGATGGCCGTACCCTGCAATTGCATTATGCCAAACATCATTTAAATTATGCTAATAAATTAAACAAAGAGGTAGATACCACAAATCTTGCTTCTCAATCAATTGAAGACATTCTACGCAATTTAAATGTAAACAACAAATCCCTTAGAAACAATGCTGGAGGCTACTACAACCATAATTTATATTTTGAAATACTTGGGCCAAAAGCTGGAGGCACCCCAAGTGGGGCTTTAGCTGAAGCTATCACTGCCGAATTGGGGTCATTTGATGCGTTACAAACGCAATTAACCAATGCAGGAAATAGTCTAATTGGAAGTGGTTGGGTTTGGCTTGTGGTAAAAAGCGATGGCAAATTGGCGGTAACAAGCACTTCTAATCAGGACAACCCATTAATGCCTAATGCTGAAGTAAGAGGCACTCCAATATTAGCCATTGACGTTTGGGAACATGCTTATTATTTGAGTTACCAAAACAAAAGGAATGAATATTTGACTGCAATTTTTAATGTAATCGATTGGAAAGTAGTCAACGATAAATATGAATCGGCTTTAGCCCGATTATAAACAAAAAAAATCCTGCAAATGCAGGATTTTTTTTATCTGATAAATTCTTAGTTTTCAAATTCTTTTAGTGTCTCAATAATCAATGAAACGCAAGTTCTTAATTGCTCTTCTGTAATTACTAAAGGTGGCGCAAAACGAATAATATTGCCATGAGTTGGTTTTGCTAATAGCCCTTTTTCAGCCAATCGCACACATATATTCCAGGCGGTATCGCTTTCTTCCGTATCATTAATGACTACAGCATTAAGTAAACCTTTTCCTCTCACTAGGGTCGCAACAGAAGATGTTGCAATAAATGTACGCAACTCCTCTCTAAAAATTTTACCCAATTTTCTTGCATTTTGTGCTAATTTTTCCTCAGATACTACTTCTAAAGCAGCCATTGCTACTGTAGCAGCAACAGGATTGCCTCCAAAAGTAGAACCGTGCTGACCCGGTTGAATCACATTCATGATGTGATCATTTGCTAATACAGCAGAAACGGGATACGCCCCGCCAGATAAGGCTTTTCCTAGAATTAATATATCTGGATGGGTATAAGTTGCTTGTTTTTCACATTTAGATTCACACGTACAATTCCCACATACAGCAAGTAACGATCCTGTTCTCGCTATACCTGTCTGTACTTCATCTGCAATGAACAACAAATTATTGGCTTCACAAATTGCTTTAGCTCGCTTCACAAAATCATCTGAAGGAGTATAAACACCCGCTTCACCTTGTATGGGCTCCACTAAAAAACCGGCAATATTTTTTGATGAAGCGACGGCTTTTTCTAAAGCAGCAATATCATCAAAGGGAATACTAATGAATCCAGCAGTATACGGCCCAAAGTTCTTGCGCGCATTTTCATCGTTTGAAAAAGAAATAATTGTGGTTGTACGACCGTGAAAATTTCCATCACACACAATGATTTGTGCTTCATTTTCAGGAATACCTTTTTTCTCATAAGCCCATTTTCTACACAACTTTAAAGCAGTTTCTACCGCTTCAGCTCCTGTATTCATAGGGAGTACTTTATCAAACCCAAAGTAATTTGTTACAAAGGCTTCATAAACACCTAATTTATCGTTGTAAAACGCTCGCGAAGTAAGTGTTAACGTTTGTGCTTGTTGCACCATAGCGTTAACTATTTTAGGATGACAATGCCCTTGATTTACAGCAGAATAAGCCGAAAGAAAATCAAAATACTTTTTTCCTGCTACATCCCACACATAGACCCCTTCCCCTCTACTTAAGACAACAGGAAGTGGATGATAATTGTGCGCGCCATATTGTTCTTCTAATGCAATGGCATCTGTAGTTGTTGCTTGTTCTAACACTGACATATTCTATTTGAATAAATTGTAACTAATTATTCCTTCTTAGTGGTGAGAAATCAACCCTTGACAAAAGTAATAAATTTTGTCATACGGTAGAAGTTACTATTGTAAGAAAAACTATAATCTACCAACTTCTAGCTCCCAAAAGGAGTATCATACATTGCTAACAACGTAGTAATCGTATTCCAATTTCGAATGGTTGCAGTTGCAATTAATTTTTTTTCAATATATTTTTGATCCAAACGTGTTTTGCCAGCACCAAAAGCATATTTAATATAAATACGATTCGAATCAATTTGAGCTTCATCGGGTTTGAATTGACTCATTTTTAAATCGTTAATAGCACTTCCTTGCAGTTCTTTTGAAATAAAAGCCACATACAACTTTTTTGTATCGCAGTGTGTTTCTTTTAAAAATGCATTATTTTTCAAACAAGCTTCTAAATCGGTTTTAGTAATAACTACTATGGGAACTTCTAGTCCCAATACTTTAAATATTTCTTGCTTGATTTTAAAACCCACACTAGCACTGTGCTCCTCATCTGAATCCACAAAGACGTTTCCCGATTGAATATATGTGCGAACATTTTGAAATCCTGCATTTTCTAACACCGTTTTTAAAATGTCCATTTTAATCATGTTGTGTCCAGAAACATTTATGCCACGTAATAATGCTAAATGTGTTTTCATAACTTTATTGAAATTTGTTATAAATATAAAAAATAGTATCAAATACCCCCAACAATTCTTATTTTTGCGTCATGGGAAAAAAGAGAACAGATAAAATCGTATTCGAAAACGTAAAAATCCTTGATGCAGGTGCAAAAGGTGTATCGGTGGCAAAAGCACCCGATGGTAAAGTAATATTTCTTCCAAATGTTGTACCCGGCGATGTAGTCGACGTACAAACCATGAAAAAAAGAAAAGCATACTATGAAGGTAGAGCTATAAAAATACATGAATTTTCGGAACATCGTATCGAACCTGTTTGCGATCATTTTGGCGTTTGTGGGGGTTGTAAATGGCAAAACATGAAGTATAGTCAGCAACTATTTTACAAAAATCAAGAAGTATACAACAACTTGAAACGAATTGGTAAAATAGAACTCCCCGATTTTGAACCCATATTAGGCTCTGAAAAACAATTGTTTTACCGCAATAAAATGGAATTTGGTTTTTCAAATGCTCGATGGATGACCGATGCCGAAATTCAATCGGGAACCGAATTTGAAAATAAAAATGCCTTAGGTTTTCATATCCCAAGAATGTGGGACAAGATTTTAGATATTGACAAATGCCACTTGCAAGAAGATCCATCTAATGAAATTCGGAATGAAATCAAACGCTTTGCCAATGAAAACAATGTAACGTTTTTCAATGCACGAGCGGTAGAAGGATTGTTACGAACATTGATGATTCGTACAGCCTCGACGGGAGAAATAATGGTGCTTATTCAATTTTTTGAAAATGACCTAAAGAGCATCGAATTGATGATGGAATTTTTAGCTTCACGATTCCCCCAAATTACATCTTTACAATATGTCATCAATCAAAAATTGAACGATACCTTGTACGATCAAGATATTATTTTATTTAAAGGACGTGATTATATTTTAGAAGAAATGGAAGGTTTGCATTTTAGTATTAATGCCAAATCATTCTATCAAACCAATTCAGAACAGGCCTACGAACTGTATAAAATTACAAGAGAATTTGCTGGATTAACCGGTAATGAAATTGTGTACGATTTGTATACAGGAACCGGAACTATAGCGCAATTTGTTTCCAAACAAGCCAAAAAAGTGATTGGCGTAGAAGCAGTGCCCGAAGCCATTATTGATGCCAAAGCTAACGCTGAGCGAAATACGATTACCAATTGTTCGTTTTTTGTAGGAGATATGAAAAACGTATTCAACGATGCATTCATTACGACACACGGTCACCCTGATGTTATCATTACCGACCCACCTCGAGATGGCATGCATAAAGACGTTGTCGAACAAATTTTAAAAATCGCCCCAAATC
Source organism: Flavobacterium sp. (assembly GCA_031973615.1). Classification (GTDB taxonomy): domain Bacteria; phylum Bacteroidota; class Bacteroidia; order Flavobacteriales; family Flavobacteriaceae; genus Flavobacterium. Next base: position 10,442 of record DALYCS010000038.1, read on the forward strand.
GTGTGGTTTATGTGAGTTGTAATTCAGCCACTCAAGCCCGTGATTTAGCGCTTATGGATGAAAAATATAAGGTAGTTCGTGTGCGTCCGGTTGATATGTTTCCTCAAACGCATCATGTAGAAAATGTGGTACTATTAGAATTACGAACTAAAAACGAATCGTTATGAAACAAATGCTAATCAGGTTCGTTTTATGTGTAGGTATAGTCAGTTCGTTTTCCAATTGTGAAAAAGATGATATCTGTGCCGATGGAACACCTGTAACCCCTAGAATCATTATTGAATTTTACGATGCAAATCAGCCAACCGTATTAAAAAATATTACCCAATTAGGCGTTATTGATCCCGATTTTACAACTGGAATTGCATTCACTGAAGTATCAAAAATTCAAGTCCCTTTGAAAACTACTGTAGATAGTTCAACCCTACGATTCATACAAAATGGAAGTGACACCAACACAACCAATGACAATATAGATGTTCTTACCTTTTCCTATCAAAGAGTGGATGAATACGTATCAAGAGCTTGTGGTTTTAAAACACTTTTTTATTTAAACGAAAGTAATCCAGTAGTTTTAACACCTGATGGGAACAATTGGATTCAAAACATACAAATAATACAGCCAAATATCGAAAACGAAAATGAAGTACATGTTAAAATTTATTTTTAGTCTTGCTGTATTAGCGATTTCGATTACTGGAAACGCACAAAAAAAAGATACTACAGCAATTAGTTACCCCGAACGCTATGGATTACGAGTGGGAATTGATGTACACCGCCTCACCAAAAGCTTTTATGAGAAAGATTATAAAGGATTGGAATTAACAGGTGATTATCGACTTACCAAACGTTTTTATATCGCTGGTGAATTAGGAAACGAAGACAAAACAGTTGATGACGATCGATTGAATTTCACAACCAAAGGCACCTATTTTAAAGCTGGTTTTGATTTCAATTCATTTGAAAATTGGTTGGATATGGAAAACATGATTTACGTAGGTATGCGTTATGGCATAAGTAGTTTTAGCCAAACGTTGAACAGTTACAAAATATATGACCCTACTAATTATTACGGTGAAAATACTGTGATTTCTGGAGAAAAATATAATGGTTTAACAGCAAGTTGGATCGAAATAATTGGTGGTGTGAAAGCGGAATTATTTAACAACCTGTACCTTGGATTTTCATTACGTTTAAACTATCTCGTGTCTGATAAAAAACCAAACAACTTTGACAATTTATACATTCCGGGATTTAACCGAACGTATGATGGAAAATTTGGAGCTGGAATGAATTACACTTTAAGTTATTTCATCCCTATTTACAAAAAAAACAAATCCGAGTTGGAACCTAAAAAATAATGAAATACAAAGTATTTATATTAGCAACACTGTTTTTGCTTTTTACTGATTGCACTTCAAATACTGATACCTTTACCGATCAGATTTCAGGGAATTATTCGGGTACTTTTGAACGAAACGGTGTAAGCTCACCCATACAAATCACCTTCGATAATGGCACGTTTAATGGACAAAGTGCTGTAGAAAAATATCCCGCTATTTGTAATGGGATTTACACTTCAAATGGAGATCAGATTACCTTTACTAATAACTGCATCTGGACCGCCGATTTTGACTGGACGCTTATTTTGAGTGAAGAATGGACATTCGAACGTAATCAATCG
>DALYCS010000039.1:0-1156 GCA_031973615.1 Flavobacterium sp.
GTGGCTTCTAAAGCTATGCCACTCAATCCTACCGGTTTTAATACATCGGCATAAAGATTTCGAACGCTTTGAAAATTACCCGTAGCCGAAAATCTAATGGGCGCACTGTTATTGGTTTTTGCCACGCTGTAAGGAAATGTGAAACCAAAACCGGCATTCCCAAAAGCGGTTTGCATTTTAGTGCGTATTTGCGCCGTAAACAAATCAGCTTGTATGTGCGAATCTCCAATATGGACAACATGTAACGTACCAGATTTTGTTTGTTCTAATTGATACAGCCGTTCATAAAACGCTACAAGTGCACTGGTATTTTGAAGGTTGTTTTTCTCAAATGTAAGCTCTACCGAATCAACAACTGTAGAATCAATCACAACTAATGTGGAATCCACCTCTTGAGCAAAACCAAAAGATGTCAACACTAATATTATGAAGAGTAGTTTATTCTTCATCAATGGAATTTTTTCGCAAATCGGGCGAATTTATCTGGTTTGAAAGTGAGGTTTTGCGTTTACTTCGCAACTTTTTATACGCTTCATAACCTTGATGTAACTGATTAAAAACGATATTGGCTACCTCTTTTGCTCCGCGGTGGTTAAAATGTGTATAATCTTTATTGGCTTTTGAAGGTACCGATTCCACCCATTTTACCATAGAACCATCGCCACCCATTAACGTAAATAAATTTACAAAACTCGATTCCGATTTTATAGCATATCGTTTTTGAGCGGTACTTAATGGAATAACAGCTGCATCCGTTTTCATTTCTAAATCGTATTTGGAAGACTTATCTGCTGTAGAAATAATTAATATTGCTACTCCAGGAAAACAAGCTTTTAGATGTTCCACTACTTTTGTCATGCGTCTTTCATACCAAGAATAATCTAGTGTTCCATAATTCAAAATATTGGCTCCGTATTGCAAAACGATTAAATCATAATCCAATTTAGCATGAAATGCATTCATCGTAGCTTTATTAAATGTACCTAATGGTAAACCTGAATTGCCCCGATTTGAAAAATTATCAACATGAACTCCTTTTCCGTCATCAAAATTAATTCCGTAAAAAGGAATCGAATCGGCTTTGGAAAAGTTAACTTTTAAATTCTTCAGACTTCCTTCCGATAAGAGTAAGGTATTCAAAATATTAATGGGCATT
>DALYCS010000039.1:1166-11913 GCA_031973615.1 Flavobacterium sp.
CCAATGGTATCGGCAACCCCGCAATAAACTCTCCCTGAATAATTCTTAGCACTACCATAAAACAAAGTAGGTTTTGGTAATTCAGTGGCAAACTTGGTTTGAGTGGCTTTAAATTTAACCCAAGTAACATTTGAAGTATCGTTGGCAAAAAATACATGTCCATTTACACCAAAAGCCCGCGAGGGTGTTTTAACTTTTAAAAAGGACTGGGCCTTCCAATTACCTGAAAACTCATGAGTAATGGAACTTCTTGAACTGGCCGATTCGGAAGTAATATTTACAAAACCAACCCCTCTTCCTCCAAAACGTTCTTGCAAATAGGTTCGAAAGTCTTTTACAATTAAATCACCATCAGTCATAGAATCCCCAAAATAAGCAATACGAACATTGCCTTGTTTTGTCGTTTCTAATTGAAATAATTTTTCGAAAAAAGCTACTAAATATTGATTTCCCTTATACTCCTCAAAGGTTTCGTCAGGAAATTGTATGCCGTCAACAACTTTATAATCAATAATTTTATTGGACAAGGTATCTTTTTCTTTGACGCTCCCATCTTTTGCAATGGCTTCAAGTAATAAACTATCCACAACTCTGTTTTTAGAAGTAGCCGAACTATCTGGGAAAATTTTCTTGGGCAAAATTTCTTTAAACACCATAAAGGAAAGCGTGGAAAAAATCACTACCAATAATGCCTGAATAAAATATTTTGATGTGTTCATGTATAAAATTTCAATTTCAAGTGCAAATTCAAAAATCAATGGTTACTAAAAACTCGTTACTCGAATTACATTCTCTCGGGAACATCAATTCCCAACAATAAAAATGCATTTTTTATGGTATTTCCAACGGATTTAGACAACTGTACTCGAAACACTTTTTTAGCGTGATTTTCTTCTCCTAAAATAGACACCTGTTGATAGAACGAATTGAATTCTTTAACTAATTCATAGGTATAATTCGCAATTAAAGCCGGACTATGATGCGCTGCAGCATTTTGAATTACCTCAGGAAACAATAGTATTTGCTTGATCAATTCTTTTTCTTTACCGTGCATTTCAACTTCATTCGATGTGATAACATTTTCAAAATCAAAATCTGCTTTTCGTAAAATCGATTGAATGCGTGCAAAAGTGTATTGAATAAACGGACCTGTATTTCCAGCAAAATCTACCGATTCCTCTGGATTGAACATCATTTGTTTTTTAGGATCTACCTTCAACATATAATATTTCAAAGCACCCAAACCAATGGTTTGATACAAAACTGCTTTTTCTGTGGACGAATATCCTTCTAATTTTCCTAATTCTTCAGAAATTTGCTGCGCAGTAGTTGTCATTTCAGCCATTAAATCATCCGCATCGACAACCGTTCCTTCTCTGGATTTCATTTTTCCAGAAGGCAATTCAACCATTCCATACGACAAATGATACAAACTATCAGCCCAATCAAAACCTAACTTTTTCAAGATCAAAAACAATACTTTGAAGTGGTAATCTTGTTCATTTCCAACAGTATAAACCATTCCTCCAACATCTGAAAAATCTTTTACGCGCTGAATTGCTGTCCCAATATCTTGGGTCATATACACTGCAGTTCCATCAGATCGAAGTACAATTTTTCGGTCCAAACCATCAGCTGTCAAATCAATCCAAACTGAACCATCGAGATCTTTTTCAAAAATACCTTTCTCCAATCCAAATTGAACCACCTCTTTTCCTAATAAATAGGTATTGGATTCATAGTAATAGCTGTCAAAATTGACCCCTAAATTTTTATAGGTTTGCTCAAATCCCTCATATACCCATTGGTTCATCGTTTTCCAAAGTTCGATCACTTCGGGTTTACCTTGTTCCCAATCCAGTAACATTTGTTGCGCTTCCAGAATGGAAGGCGCTTGTTTTTTGGCTTCTTCTTCGGTAAGCCCATTTGCAATTAATGCTGCTATTTCTTTTTTATATTGTTTATCGAATTCAACATAGAAATTACCAACCAACTTATCGCCTTTTAAACCTAATGATGCTGGCGTTTGACCGTTACCAAATTTCTGCCAAGCCAACATTGACTTGCAAATATGAATACCACGGTCGTTGATGATCTGAGTTTTATACACTTTTTTTCCCGATGCTTTTAATATTTCAGCAACGGAATATCCTAATAAGTTATTGCGAATGTGTCCTAAATGGAGTGGTTTGTTGGTATTTGGCGAAGAATATTCAACCATTATTGCCTTCTCGTTTTCATTTGGCGCTACAAATCCGAAGGCATCATTATCTTTTATTGAATTGAAAAAAGCAACATAATAAGCATCGGATATGACCAAATTCAAAAAACCACCCACCACATTAAATTTTGCCACCTCAGCAGCAATTTGAGTACCTATTTCAACCGGATTACCTTTGACCATTTTTACCAAAGGAAAAACCACCACGGTAATATCACCTTCAAAATCTTTCCTAGTAGCCTGAAATTCAAATGAATCGATAGTAATATCGAACAATTCCTGAACCGCTTTTTGGATGTGTATCGTTAAAGTGTGATGTAATGTCATTTGTACCGTATTTTAATAACGCGCAAATGTAATAAATAGTAATTACTGATTTGTGAATAGCTCCTAGTTTTTTGTTGGAAAAAAATAAAAATTTAAAATATATGTAACAATACAATCAATTCGTAGTCTAGTAGCAACAATCAATCGTTACAATTAAACAATTAAAATGAAATTTAAATTAGTTATTACCTGCCTATTCTTTGCCCTTAATTACGGATTTGCTCAAAATTCGGGAAGTATAAAAGGAAAAGTTATTGATAAAAATTCGAAACAAGCCTTACCCTATGTTAACATTGTAGTAAAAGACAACGATAAAATTGTAACCGGTGGGGTTACAAAAGACGACGGTAGCTTTTTAGTTTCAGCGCTTGCCGAAAAAAAATACACCGTAGAAATTCAATTCATTGGGTATATTACCTTAACAAATACAGTTGATTTAACGAAAGACGCACAATACAATTTAGGTGTCATGGCCATACAAGAAGATGTTACCGAACTCAAAGAAGTGCAAGTAGTTTCTGAACGTTCAACTATGGTGCAAAAAATTGACCGTAAAGTAATTAATATTGGAAAAGATTTAATTGCTTCGGGTACAACTGCCTCTGAAATCATGAACAATATTCCAACTGTGAGTATTGATCCACAAACCAAAGAAATAAGCATGCGTGGGAACAGTAATGTGCGTGTTTTAGTAGACGGAAAACCGTCAAATGTTTCAATTGAACAATTGTTGCAACAAATTCCTTCGGCTTCCATCAAACAAATTGAATTAATTACCAATCCTTCTGCCAAATACAACCCCGAAGGCATGAGTGGTATCATCAATATTATACTGCATAAAAATTCGCAAGACGGCTTTAACGGCGCAATCAATACCGGCGCAACCTTTGGCATTACACCCAAAACCAACTCAGCTTTAAACCTCAACTATCGTGTAGGAAAAGTAAACTTTTATACCAACTATGGTTTCAATCATGGCATTAATGCCAACAACGGATTTGTCGAAAGCGAAAGACCGGGACAAGAAAACAGACAAGATTTTAAATTCAAAAACAAAAACAGTTCGCATTTGGTAAAACTAGGAATGGATTATTACTTCAACGATAAAAATACCTTATCTGCCTATACCAACCAAAGTTTTACTGACGGTTCGGGTACCGGATTGACTACAGTAGTTTATGATGCAGCAACCAATCGAAATACCACACAACTTTTTGGAAGTTCAAGCAGCAATACAAACCAAACTTATGATGTTGTTTTTAAACACGATTTTGACAAAAAAGACGAAAATTTAGAACTGCAATTCAATTATTCACATACGGTTAACGACGAAGATACACAGTATAATGAAACTGTTTTTAATCCAACCCAAATCAATGATCGCATCAATTTAGTAATGGGTAAAACCGATTATTTTCAGTTCAATGCTGATTATGTAAACCCTATTTCAGAAAGTGCTAAACTAGAATTAGGTGTGGAAACTAGAATTCAAAATTCAGGAAATCGTTTCAACGATATCAATCCTAGTTTCACTAGTGCAGACAATTCATTTTCTTTTGGCCGAAATATTCATTCTGCCTATACCAACATCAGTAAACAAATTGGAAAATGGAGCGGCCAATTGGGTGTACGCTTAGAATATTTTGAATTAGACGCTAATTTTGCATTAAACGAAACCAACCCCACATTTAATGATACTCAAAAAATAACGGACAAATTATTTACAGCTTATCCTTCTGCCTTTTTTACCTATACGGCAAACGAAAATAATTCCTTCAATTTCAATTATTCTAGACGCGTTGATCGACCAAGTATTGGGCAAATCAGCCCGATTAGAGAATGGACAACTCCATTAATGGAATCTAGAGGTAACCCAGAATTAGCGCCACAATTTACCAATTCATTCGAGGTAAATTACACTAGAAACACCAAATTAGGTTCGATAACAAGTGGTGTATTTTATAGAATTATTTCTGATGAAATTTCGAGAACAGTATATAACGACCCCAACAACATCAACAGAAACATCCTGTCGTATGCTAATTTTGCAAACAACAATTCCTACGGTATTGAATCTTCAGCGAATTTAAAATTCTACAATTGGTGGTCGGTAAATGCCAGTGCTGATGTGTATTTTAAAACGGCAAAAGGTACCATTCAAAACGCAACGACCAATTTGCTTGAAAATGCTGCTGTGGATGTAACTACATTCAATGCCAGAGTTAACAATAGTTTTACTGCTACAAAAGATTTACGCTTTCAATTGTTTGGTATGTATAGAGGTAGAGACAAGGGGTTGCAATATGACCGTAAACCAATGTACAAAATGGATTTTGGCGCTACCTACAATGTATTAAAAGGAAAAGGAACGGTAACCGTTCGCTATAATGATGTGTTTGAAAACATGCGATTTGCTTTTGATGGCTACATCCCTTATCGCCAACAAGGCGCTTTTTATTGGGAAAGTCAAACATTTTATGTTGGATTCAATTATGTTTTTGGTGGCGGAAAAAACAGAGCTTTGGCAAGAAAACAAAGAGATACTAACGAAACACAAGGCGGTGGCGGCATGTTCTAAAATAACTATTAAGCAATCAAAAATAAAAAAGCGCTCTGAAATTCAGAGCGCTTTTTTATTTTTAGTGTACAGCGTATTGAGTAAATTCCATTACCATCTGATAATCACACTTCCCCAAGTAAATCCGGAACCAAAAGCAGCCAAAACCACTAAATCACCTGATTTGATTTTGCCTTGCTCCCAAGCTTCCGTTAATGCAATAGGAATCGATGCAGCGGTAGTATTACCATATTTTTGGATGTTATTGAAAACTTGATCGTCAGTCAATCTGAATTTTTGTTGGATGAATTGAGAAATTCTCAAATTGGCTTGATGCGGTACCAAAAGATTGATGTCGGAGACCTGCAAATTATTGGCCTGTAAGCCTTCATTAATTACTTCACTAAATCGAACAACAGCATTTTTAAACACAAATTGGCCGTTCATATACGGAAAGTAACTTTCATCATTTGGGTCGTTATCGGCTATGATATCGGTTACCCAACGTTTGCCCATTCCTGGTGCAATTAAAGCCAATTCTTCTGCATGTTGTCCTTCTGAATGCAAGTGGGTTGATAAAATTCCTTTTGTTACATCGTCTTCTCTTGAAAGCACGGCTGCTCCTGCTCCATCGCCAAAAATTACAGAAACACCCCTGCCTCGAGTGGTCATGTCTAAACCTGTAGAATGCAATTCGGAACCAATTACCAATACATGCTTATACATTCCAGTTTTGATATATTGATCGGCAATTGAAATGGCATACACAAAACCCGAACATTGATTACGAACGTCTAAAGCGCCAACCGTTCGCAAGCCCAAATCGCGTTGCACTAAAACCCCTGGCCCTGGAAAATAATAGTCAGGACTCAACGTAGCAAATATGACAAAATCAATATCATCCTTAGCTACACCCGAACGTTCGATTGCAATAGTAGCGGCTTTGACTCCCATTGAAGTGGTAGTGTCTTCACCCCTTATCACATGACGACGCTCTTGGATTCCTGTTCGCTCTTGAATCCATTCATCGTTGGTTTCTATACGCTGAGACAAATCGTCATTTGTCACAATATTCTCGGGTACATAATACCCTAATCCTGCTATTTTTGAATGATACATATTTTATTTTTTTACTACTAAACCTATTTCTGTTCCTTTTACATATTCGTTTTGGTCTTCAAAATATAGAATCCCATTTTGATAGTTGCATTCATGTAAATAATGACTGCCTTTGTAATAACTTTGTTGTATAGTAACTCGTAACGTTGCATTTTCAGCTACTTGCAATTGATGTGGATATACTAATTGCATTTTTCGATCCAGAAATATTTCATTTACATCGCCAAAAAGGGAAGCAACATACTTATTTTGAGGAGTATTGAATAATTTTTTTGGGGAGGTCTTCTCAATAATTGTTCCTTCTTTTAATACCAAAACTTGATCCGAAAAAGACAAGACATCATTGCTATCGTGGGTTGCAATTAGAGTGGTAATATTTTTAGCTTTTAGATAGGCTACAATTTTTCTTCGCAACGCATTTTTTCTAAAATTATCAATATGACTAAAGGGCTCATCGAGTAATAATACTTCAGGCTCTTGAGCCAATACACGAGCTAATGCTACCCTTTGCATTTGTCCACCGCTTAAAAATTTTGCTTTTACGTCTTTATAATCGACCATGTCAACCAATTCCAAAAGTTCGTCTATGCGTTGTTGTTTTTCTTCTGGAAAAAAATTAGACAAATACTTCCCCACATTCTCTCCTACTGTAATAAAGGGCATGAGATCAAAATCCTGTGCCAAATATTTCATAAAAGGCATCCCCGGAATCAAATGATATTTAGGTCCTAAAATGGATTTTTCTTTCCATAAAAGCGTTCCTTTATCACAGTCATATAATCCATAAATCAACTGTAACAACGTGCTTTTACCACAACCACTTTCACCAATAATTGCTAATTGTTCTCCTTCTTGTAAGGAAAAATCGATAGTTTGTAAAACCGTTTTCTTGTGGTAAGCAAATTCCGGAATGGTGACTTGCAGCATTTTTTTTAAGGGTTATTTACAGTTTTGAAATTCTTTTGCAATATTGATTAAATTAACTTCATTCTTTAAATCAAACTGATTGGCTTTTAAGTCTGCAACTAAAACTTTACATGATTTAAGGTACTCAGCTACTACAGGAATTAAGGCTTCCGTACTCCTCTTATCAATCATTTGTCCTTTATCTTCCGCCGGAATTTTAAACACATAACGATCGGTTTCTACAGGATCTTGCAACAACATTATTTTGTCTTCTTTATGGATCAATTGATAAAAATAAGAATTATCAAAACTTAAATTGGTCATGTTTTGCATTTTTTTCATAGAATCTCCCTTAACTGGCATGCCATAATAGAAAACAGGTGCTACACCATCTGTAATGCAAAAATACACTTTAGAACTGGCCTTAAATGTTTTGGTTCGCTCTTGTTTTTTTTCATTGAAATAGGTAATAACTACTGTTTTTCCAAATTTATCTGCGGTTTCTTCAGGCAATACTTTACCTGTTTCATTTACATCCAACATCTGAAAATTGACACTAATGATTCCTTCTAATCGTTTTCCTTCTTCATCTATTACATAGCCTTTACGTTTGTATATGTTTACACTACGCTCTTTTGCTAAATTCACTTTAGCTTGTAATAATTTGTTTTTTTCATCCCTAGCTTGATGTCCTAAAGTATACCCTCTTGCTACTAAATCACACAAAAATTCATATAAAAATGTAGAATTCGTTGGACTGTACATGCTTTTAGTATAGTACTCATAATTTTTACCATCAAAAGTTTCTACGGCATAATTATCAAAAGACTTGGTTGATGCTAAGGATGCAACTTGATTGCCATCAATATCGGTAACATAAAGATACGTTGTTGGTCCGCCCCCAACGATATAAGGATTTGCAGTCAATCTTCCTACAATAGTCATTTTGCCATTGATGTAAAAAGTAATGGATTTATCGTTTTGAATTTGTGGATTGTATTGATTTTTTACCTGAAGGATTTTTCTTTTTTGCTCGTCGGCTTCAAATTTTGAGGCCGCCACAATTTTACCATATTTTTCACTCAAACTTTCTCTAGAGGTTTCAAAAAAAGTTTGCAATACTTCCTCATTAATCCCTTTGGCATCAATCAAATTATATTTTACCGATAAATTATGAGCAATAATTCTTTTGACATCAAATGCAGTTATTAAAACATCGTGTGGAATTTCTGTTTTTTGTTTGCCATCAGCTGATGTTACTTCTAACCATTGATAAAATTGAGTAGCATTGACATTTAACCCTTTAAAATCAACCGAAAATTTCTTTTCACCCGAAAGAGTTGAAAAATCATAATGATCCCTGTAAGGTTCGTTGATGCTGGCTATTTCAACTTTATCATAAACAATTTTATCTTTTTTTATTTGTATTTTTTGCCCAAAAGTCGCAACAGAAAACACCATTGCAATTATCAAATGTTTCATAAAATAGTTTTACTAATTAGTAGGTAAATCTACTACATTATCATTGGAAACCAAAACTTCAATCAATTTAAATTGAAAAATGTCAATTTGTCAGCAAAAGCAATTTTGGTACTTTATTTGACTAATTGAATTAAAAATTAATATTAAAATTTATCGATATGGCATCAGGAAAAATTAACGTTTCAGTGGAAAACATCTTTCCCTTAATTAAAAAATTCTTGTACAGTGATCACGAAATATTCCTTCGTGAATTGGTTTCTAATGCAACCGATGCAACTTTAAAATTAAAACATTTAACTAGTATTGGTGAAGCAAAAGTTGAATATGGCCACCCGATGATCGAGGTTAAAATTGACAAAGAAGGAAAAAAATTGCACATTATTGATCAAGGATTGGGTATGACCGCCGAAGAGGTAGAAAAATACATCAACCAAATTGCATTTTCAGGAGCCGAAGAATTTTTAGAAAAATACAAAGATTCAGCGAAAGATTCTGGTGTAATTGGTCATTTTGGGTTGGGATTTTATTCGGCGTTTATGGTAGCATTAAAAGTTGAAATCATTACCAAATCCTACAAAGATGAACCAGCGGCGCATTGGACGTGTGATGGAAGTCCTGAATTTTCATTGGTTCCACACGAAAAAACCGACAGAGGTTCTGAAATTATCTTACACATTGCAGAAGATTCATTAGAATTTTTAGAAGAGTTTAAAATACGTGAGTTATTGACCAAGTACAATAAATTCATGCCGATTCCAATTAAATTTGGAACGAAACAAGAGGCGCTTCCAAAACCAGAAGACGCAACTGAAGATTACAAAACAGAATATCAAGAAGTTGACAACATCATCAATAATCCAAATCCGGCATGGACAAAACAACCAAGTGATTTATCAGAAGAAGATTATAAAAATTTCTATCGCGAATTGTATCCCATGCAATTTGACGAACCGTTGTTTAACATCCATTTGAATGTAGATTATCCGTTTAATTTAACGGGGATTCTATATTTTCCAAAAATGTCATCGGATTTACAATTGCAAAAAGATAAAATTCAATTGTACCAAAATCAGGTATTTGTAACCGATAATGTTGAAGGAATTGTGCCTGAATTTTTAGGTATGTTAAAAGGGGTTATTGATTCGCCAGATATTCCATTGAATGTATCGCGTTCGTATTTGCAAGCCGATGGAAATGTGAAGAAAATTTCAAATTACATTACCCGAAAAGTAGCCGATAAATTAAAATCATTATTCAATGAAAATCGGGAAGATTTTGAACAAAAATGGAACGACATCAAAATTGTATTGGAATACGGAATGCTATCGGAACCAAAATTTTATGAAAAAGCGGGCGATTTTGTATTGTATCCAACGACTGAAGATAAATACTATACTTTATCCGAATTAAAAGAATCCATAGCTGCTAATCAAACCGATAAAAACGGAAAACTGGTTGTTTTGTATGCATCAAATAAAGAAACGCAACATAGTTATATTGATATTGCAAAGGCAAAAGGGTATCAAGTAGTATTGCTAGATTCGCCAATTGTTTCGCATTTAATTCAAAAATTAGAAGCAGACAACGAAAACCTAACTTTTGCTCGTGTGGATGCCGATCATATCGATAAATTAATAGAAAAAGAAGAAGTTCAAATTTCGAAATTAAGCGAAGACGAACAAACGAACTTAAAATCGGTTTTAGAGGCAATTGTACCAAAAGCAAATTATACCGTTCAGTTAGAACCAATGGACAGTAATGCTGCGCCATTTATGATTACACAACCCGAATTTATGCGCAGAATGAAAGAAATGAGTGCATCGGGCGGCGGCGGAATGTTTGGCATGGGCAACTTCCCAGACATGTATAATTTGGTTGTGAATTCAAACTCTACTTTAGCCACTACCATTTTACAAACCGAAGATAAAAGTGCTCAAGAATTATTAGTAAAACAAGCACTTGATTTAGCGAAAATTTCGCAAGGTTTGTTAAAAGGTGAAGAATTAACGGCTTTTGTAAAACGTAGTTTTGACACATTAAAGTAAGAACATAAAAAACAACTCGTTGTAAACCTGCAAGGATTCTATTTCCTTGTAGGTTTTTTTTGTAAATTTACCCATAAATCAAAAAATAAT
>DALYCS010000040.1:0-11817 GCA_031973615.1 Flavobacterium sp.
GCAATGCATCTTCTGAACGCACTGAACAAGGACTTCCTCCTAAAATTACTGCTTTATAGGATGACAAATCCGCTGGAATTTTATCAAAGGGGAAAATCTCACAGAAGATATTTAATTCTCTTACTCTTCGGGCAATTAATTGGGTGTATTGCGAACCGAAATCTAAAATTAATACGTTATTCATTATTTTAAAGTTAGAAGTTAGAAGTTAGAAATCGTAAGTTAAAAACTATACGAAAAAAAACTAAAACTCAGTTGTGTGTTTTATTTTATTTTTTGACTAAGAATAGAATCTAATTACTAATTACTAATTACTCTTCACTAATCACTAATCACTAATCACTAATCACTATAATATTAATATCCAAACGTTCCGTATTCCGAAACAATGGTTAACTTTTTATTTTCTGATGCTTCTACTCTTCCTACAATTTGAGCATCGATATTAAATGATTTTGAAATTTCGATGATGTCTTGTGCTACTTCTGCCGGAACATATAATTCCATGCGGTGACCGCAATTGAATACCTGATACATTTCTTTCCAATCGGTTTTAGAATTTTCTTGAATCAGTTTAAATAATGGAGGCACAGGAAACAAATTATCTTTGATTACGTGAACATTGTCAACAAAATGCAGCACTTTTGTCTGCGCACCCCCACTGCAATGTACCATGCCATGGATTTGTTTAGCATTGTATTTAGAAAGTATCTTTTTGATAACCGGCGCATACGTTCTGGTGGGAGAAAGTACTAATTTTCCAGCATTTATTGGACTGTTTTCAACCGAATCTGTCAATTGAGTTTGTCCCGAATACACCAATTCATTTGGAACTGATGCATCAAAACTTTCGGGGTATTTTTCAGCTAAATATTTCGCAAAAACATCATGGCGCGCCGAAGTTAATCCGTTGCTTCCCATTCCGCCATTGTATTCGGATTCGTAGGTTGCCTGACCAAACGAGGCCAATCCAATAATAACATCACCCGCCTGAATATTCGCATTATCAATTACATCTTCGCGTTTCATTCGAGCCGTAACCGTAGAATCGACAATAATGGTACGCACTAAATCGCCCACATCGGCAGTTTCACCACCCGTTGAATATATTGTAACACCGTGTTTTTTTAATTCTGAAATCAATTCTTCTGTTCCGTTGATAATCGCCGAAATAACATCGGCTGGAATTAGATTTTTATTTCTTCCTATGGTAGAAGACAATAAAATATTATCGGTTGCACCCACACACAATAAATCATCAATATTCATAATTAATGCGTCTTGTGCAATGCCTTTCCAAACGGAAATATCACCAGTTTCTTTCCAATACATATAGGCTAAGGACGATTTTGTACCAGCACCATCGGCATGCATAATAATGCAATATTGATCATCATTCGTTAAATAATCGGGGATAATTTTACAAAATGCCTGTGGAAACAAACCTTTATCGATGTTTTTTATCGCGAGATGCACATCTTCTTTTGAAGCCGAAACTCCGCGTAAATTATAGCGATTGCTAGTATCAGAACTCATGAATATATTGTGTTGTTGTTGTGCCGCAAAGATAGTTTTAAAATTTAGAATTTAGAAGTCTGAATTTAGAAAATATTAGATTTTTATCACATAAATTCCGTCTACCACCTCAGAAACATGTTGAGGGGTTTGAATATTTTCTATGGCATATGTGGTATAACATTCTTCAACTTTTTCCGAAACATCATGTGTCAGCGTAATTTCTCTAAGCGTTGCTGTTTCCTCGTTTGAAAGCGTAATTACCAGCGTATTATTGATCAAGCTTCTGGTATCCGGAAACAACTGAATCAAATTTGAATTGGGAATGAATCGAAACGGAATCGCTTCCCCTTCTAAATCCACTACACTTATTTGTGTTGGCAAAAACGTTTCATTTTCAAAAACATTTTGAAGGGAGTAATTCCCAATAACATTCACGAAAAAGGAAGCCGGGGTAGCCCGATCACCTTCCAAACATTTATCGCAACTGATGCTAAAAGACAAACTCAACAAAAGCAAAAAAGACATTATTTTTTTCATCGGTACTATTATTTACTAAGTATTTCAATTTCTACACGGCGATTGGCAGCCGCTTGCACTTCATTGGCTTCAGGAATAGGAAAAATAGGTTGCGACACTCCAAAACCTTTGGTTTGAATGCGGTGTTGCGAAATACCATTATACACCAAAAACCGTTTAATTTGTTTGGCCCGATCGGTGGATAAATTGCGGTAATCTTTATCGATACAACAAATATGACCTTGTATTTCAATTCTCAAATTCTCGTTATTTTGCAATACAAAAAGCAAATCATAGAGGGCACCTTGCGATTCAGGAAGCGTTGCAAAGGTATTTTGATAAAAATTGATGTTTTTCAAGATAATTTTAGTACCCACTTTGGCCCATTTTACTTTTTCAATTAAGGTAGCATTTTCAGGAAGTGGCGTAACATCAATTGGGGCAACAATACCCAATATTTGATTTTCTTTCATCAAGTCTTTTTCGGATAGAAAATAAATGATGGCTTTACGATTTTCAGCATTATTATTGGAAGTGGCTCCTTTTTCACCCAAAGAAATACTTTTGAAATCCTCCCGAATTTTGAGCTGATCTTTCACTTGATGAAAAACAAAATTAACGCGCTTTTGCGCCAACGTATCATTAAACCCATTCGACCCCACTTCGTCGGTCGAACCCGTTATCGATAAAATCTTTGACGTTTTATTCTGGACCATCCAATCGTGCAATTTGCTTAATTCATTGGGATTCAATTCAAATTTATTGGTATCAAAATAAACGGTGAATTGCTCTTGCGAAAAGACACAAAACCCGAGACAACAAAAGAATAAAGAAACAAATCCTTTCATAATGTTATTTTAAACGCAAGATAGGATAAAATTACCAAAGTTAATTCTCAATAATTTGAATTTCTACACGACGGTTTTCGTTGCGTTCTTCTTCAGTAGCTTCTGGAATCTTATGAATGGGAGTTGAACTTCCAAAACTTTTATAACGCAGTCGGCTTTTATCAATTCCATTGTTTGCCAAATAATTATAGACCGCAACGGCTCTTGCTTTTGCCGTATCTTCCACATCAACACCTAGCTGGCAACAAATATGGCCTTGAATTTCAATTTTGAGTTTTGGATTGGCACGCAGGACCGCTAACAATTCTTCTACCACTGGTTTAGATTCGGGTCGCAATATCCCCGAACGGTTATAAAAATAAAGGTTTTTTAAAATCAGCTTATCCCCTACTTTGGCATTTGAAACCTGACTATTTAAATTATTTGGAACAACCTTTACTGGTTCTTCTGAAGGAATTTCTGTATAAAAAACATCCACTTTTCGATTGAGAGCCAAATTCGAATCTTGTTGAAAATTTTCGCCTTGACCAACCATTTCAATTTCTTTTTGATGGGTTGTTTTCCAAATTAAATGATAAAGAAATTCCGTTCTTCTCAAAGACAAACTATCATTATAAGCATTTGAGGCTCGGGCATCACAATAGCCAACCAATTTAGTAAACTTAACGTTTTTGTTCCTGAAAAAATCATCAAAACGAGTCAATTCACTTACATTCAATTGGGCCGCATCGGTATCAAAATAGACTGTAAATTTCGTTTGTCCATAAGAAATAGTACTTATAGACAGCATTAGAACTAATAGTTTTTTCATAGTGGTACAATTTGGTCTATCGAAAATAGTAATTTTTATTTGATTGACTACCTGAGATAAATACTTTTTTATTATTTTTGAAAAACATAGAAACTTTCGCCAATCTTGCCAATAAGTCATGCTAATAGTTTGAAAGTTTCGCATATAAACAAGTTATAGCCAATGGTAGGACGACCGTTCCAAAGACGATAGACCGACCAAAATTTAAACATTAAAACAAAAACAAACCATTTTGACAGGTGACCAAAAACATACAGACCATATTGAAACGGGACAGCGAGTAATCCGACACTCAAGCCGCCCCAATGTTTTTTTATTTTTTTTTGCCGCCCCGCATTTTTTAAAAACAATTTTAGGCAGCCGCACAAGCGGCACATTTGGTTTTGCCCCGACACACAAACCGACCCTTCGCAAAACCAAAAGAGCCACTTTTTTGCCATCGCACGACATAAACATTAGCATATGAAAATTTATATTAAAAATATGGTTTGTAATCGCTGCATAATGGTAGTGAAAAATGAATTAGAGAAACTATGTTTTCAAACTTTGAATATTAGTTTAGGTGAAGTTGAACTCAAAAACGACTTGACTGAAATTGAGAAAACTAACCTTGACGATCATCTAAAAACGTTTGGATTTGAATTGATTGATGACAAAAAAAGTCGCCTAATCGGACAAATTAAGTCTTCCATTATTGAAATTATACACCAAAACAACAGCGAATTAAAATCGAATTTATCTGACTATTTGAGCAGTAAACTTCATCACGACTATACTTACTTATCTAATCTGTTTTCCGAAGTTGAAGGAACGACTATTGAAAAATATTTCATTGCTCAAAAAATTGAGAAGGTGAAAGAACTTTTGGTTTATGACGAATTATCATTAAGCGAAATTGCTTATCAAATGAATTATTCGAGTGTTGGATATTTGAGCAATCAGTTTAAAAAAGTTACAGGACTTACCCCTACTCACTTTAAGAATATCAAGGAAATAAAGCGCAAACCACTAGACGAAGTGTAAATGTTACAAATACAATCCAAAATCAGGTAACGGGTAAGAAATGTAATGTTGCCACCTTTGCCTTGTAATTAAATAAAAAAGGTATGGCAACAAATAATAATGAATTTAGGATACCACTTGAAGGCGTTGAAAGTGAACACTGTGCTTTAATTGTGGACAATGGATTGGCAAAACTTAATGGTGTTGAATCACACCGAGTGGAACTCAACAATAAGGAAGCAATCATTGAAACTCAAAATCGGGAAACAGTTTCAGAAGCTGTAAAAACTATTCGAGATTTGGGTTATGGAGTAACTACCGTAAAGAAATCATTCCCTGTATTACAAATGACGTGTGCTTCTTGTGCGATTAGTGTGGAGAGTATGCTTAAATCTCAGGCAGGAGTTGTGAATGCAAGCGTGAATTATGCAAATGCAAAGGTCTCAGTAGAATTTATACCGAGTTTGATACAAGTAGAGCATTTGAGAAAAGTTGTTCAAAGTATTGGTTACGATTTGTTAATTGATGAAAGTCCTTCTGGTGATGAGACCATTGAGCATATTCAGAAAGAAAACTTTAAAACTCTCAAAAAGAAAACCTATTGGGCGTTGATACTATCCATTCCTGTAGTAGTAATCGGAATGTTTTTTATGAATATGCCCTTTGCGAATGAAATAATGTGGTTTTTAAGTACCCCAGTTTTATTTTGGTTAGGGAGAGATTTTTACATCAATGCTTGGAAACAAGCCAAACATCGATCTGCCAATATGGATACTTTGGTGGCATTAAGCACAGGTGTTGCTTACATTTTCAGTGTTTTCAACACACTGTTTCCTGAATTTTGGCACGAAAGGGGATTACACGCTCACGTTTATTTTGAAGCTGCATCTGTTATCATTGGCTTTATATTATTGGGTAAACTATTGGAAGAAAAAGCCAAAGGAAATACTTCATCTGCAATAAAGAAATTGATGGGTTTACAGCCAAAAACAGTAACGATTGTACAGGATGGTGGTTATCAAATGGAAATCCCCATTGAGCAAGTTGAAATAGGTAATACAATTGTGGTAAAACCAGGCGAGCAAATTGCGGTAGATGGAATAGTAATTAACGGAAACTCTTTTGTTGACGAAAGTATGTTGAGCGGTGAGCCTGTTCCTGTGTTGAAAAATGAAAACGACAATGTATTTGCAGGAACAATAAACCAAAAAGGTAGCTTCCAATTTAAAGCCGATAAAGTAGGCAGTGAAACTATGCTTGCACACATTATCAAAATGGTGCAAGACGCACAAGGCAGTAAAGCTCCTGTCCAAAAATTGGTGGATAAAATTGCAGGAATTTTCGTGCCCATTGTAATTGTAATTGCCGTTGCTTCATTTATAGTATGGAACATCTTTGGCGGAGACAATGGCTTTACTCAGGGATTGTTAGCTCTTATTACCGTATTGGTTATTGCCTGTCCTTGTGCTTTAGGTTTAGCTACTCCGACTGCAATTATGGTTGGTGTGGGCAAAGGAGCTGAAAAAGGAATCTTAATTAAAGATGCAGAAAGTCTTGAGTTAGCAAAAAAGGTAAATGCTGTAATACTCGATAAAACAGGAACCATCACAGAAGGTAAACCTGTTGTAACGAATGATTTTTGGACTGAAGAAACCCCGATATTAAAACAAATACTATTCAGCATTGAAAAACAATCTGAACACCCATTGGCAGATGCGGTTGTTTCTCATTTAAAAAATCAGAATACCGTTTCAATAACTCAATTTGAAAGTATCACAGGAAAAGGAGCAAAAGCTGAGATTGACGGTATAACTTATTTCATTGGAAACAAAAGACTGATACAAGAAAATGAAATTTTGATTGAAAATGCGGTTGCTCAAAAAGCCAATCAATGGGGCAATGAAGCCAAAACAGTAATTTGGTTTGCCAATACGAAAAAAACAATAGCCATATTAGCAATAGCTGACCAGATTAAAGCAACTTCTAAAAAGGCAATTGAAGAATTACAGCTATCAGGCATTGAAGTTTATATGCTCACAGGCGACAATGAAATGACAGCCAAAGCTGTTTCAGAAAAAGTTGGTATCAAACATTACAAAGCAGAAGTACTGCCTGAACATAAAGCTGCATTCGTTAAACAATTGCAGCAACAAGGAAAGGTTATGGCGATGGTTGGCGATGGTATCAATGACAGCACAGCATTGGCACAAGCAGACGTGAGTATAGCAATGGGCAAAGGAAGCGACATTGCAATGGATGTAGCTAAAATGACTATCATTTCATCAGACCTTACAAAAATTCCCGAAGCAATTCATTTATCAAAATCAACAGTTCGCACCATTAAACAAAACCTGTTTTGGGCATTTATTTACAATTTGATTGGTATTCCAATTGCAGCAGGGATTTTATACCCGTTTAACGGTTTCTTACTCAACCCGATGATTGCAGGTGCGGCAATGGCATTGAGCAGTTTAAGTGTAGTAAGTAATAGTCTGTGGTTGAAGTATAAAAAATAAGCAGACGTAAATGTTACAAATCAATTCAAAAATACAGTAATGTATTTAGTTTGAATGCTATCGAAATTTGCAGTATATAATTTAAACAAACATTAAAATGAAAACGAACGATAAAACATTAAAATTCAAAACCAACATCAACTGTAGTGGATGTGTGGAAAAGGTAACTCCATTTCTAAATGATGCAAACGGAATTTGCCATTGGGATGTGGACACTGCAAACAAAGACAAAATTCTTTCTGTGCATTCCGAAGGAATTACCGAAGAAGAAGTAATCCAAAAGGTGCAAGATGCAGGATTTAAAATTGAATTATTAACCCAATAAAAAAACAGATATGAACATAGTATCAAAAATATCAGCTGCAACTTTATTGCTGTTTTCATCCTCCTCTTGCAACGCTCAAATTAAAAATGCAAAAACCGAGATCGTGAAAATTTATGGCAATTGCGAAATGTGTGAAAAGACGATTGAAACAGCAGGAAATGTAAAGAAAGTTGCTAACGTAGAATGGAACAAAGACAGCAAAATGGCAACAATAACTTACGACAGTATCAAAACAAATCAAGATGAAATCTTGAAACGCATTGCTTTGGCTGGTTATGATAGCGACAAATTCCTCGCTCCAGATGATGTGTATAGTAAACTTGCTGGATGTTGCCAATACGAAAGGGTAAAGAAAACTGCAATTGTTTCAACCGCAGTTATTGAAGACCACTCAATGCACAATCAAGAAAACGTAGTTGAAACGAAGCAAGAAGTAAATCAACTGAAAACGATTTTCGAAAGTTACTTTGCTTTAAAAGATGCTTTGGTAAAATCAGACGGTAAATTAGTTTCAACATTAGCTAAAGACGTACTTGCAAATATCAATTCGGTTAAAATGGAAAAACTCTCATCAGAAGAACACACTGTTTGGATGAAAGTGATGAGTAGTTTAAAATCAAATACCGAAAAAATTGTAGCTACTACAATTATAGAAAAACAGCGTGTCGTTTTTATGGATTTGTCAGCAAACTTTTATGCTTTGCTCAAAGTCAGTAAACAGGATTATTCTATATACTATCAAAATTGCCCAATGTATAACGATGGTAAAGGAGCAAATTGGTTGAGCAAAGAAAACGCAGTAAAAAATCCATACTACGGTTCGCAAATGCTTACTTGTGGCAAAACAGTAGAAACCATTAAATAAACTCCAATTTGGCGTAATCGAAAACGGTTACGCCATTTCTTAAACTCAACAAATGAAAATCTTAAAATGGTTCTACAAAATATTCTTTCAAAAAAATTGCTGCCGATAGTATTTTTACTATTGGTCAGTAATAATATATCCGCTCAAAAAACAGTTCGTTACGACCTTTATGTAAAAGACACTTTGGTAAACTTTACTGGGAAATTCAAAAGAGCCATAGCCGTAAACGGACAAATCCCTATGCCAACGCTCGTCTTTACAGAAGGCGACACAGCAGAAATTTACGTTCATAATTTGCTTAAAGAAGAAACATCTTTGCATTGGCACGGCTTATTTTTACCCAACAAAGAAGATGGCGTTCCTAATTTGACGCAAATGCCAATCAAGCCAAATACTACACACGTTTACCGTTTTCCAATTATTCAAAATGGCACACATTGGTATCACAGTCATTCGGGTTTGCAAGAACAAATAGGAATGTATGGCAATTTTATAATGCTCAAAAAATCTGATGACAAAACATTTCGAAAGGGAATTGATGATTTACCTACCGTTCCCATTGTATTAAGCGAATGGACAGACTTAAAACCTGAAAACATTCACAGAATGTTGCATAATGCCAACGATTACCCAGCATTGAAAAAAAATGCCGTTCAAAGTTATGCAGAAGCCATTAAAGCTGGGCATTTCAAAACCAAACTAAAAAACGAATGGAAACGAATGTTGGCAATGGATGTAAGCGATGTGTATTACGAAAAAATATTGATGAATGGTAAACCGAGTACAGACCTTACAGCCATTGACGGAAAGGTATTAAAGGCAGGTGACAAAGTGCGTTTAAGAATTTCAAACGGTGGAGCATCATCTTACTTTTGGCTCACTTATGCAGGTGGCAAAATTACAGTAGTAGCCAACGATGGCAACGATGTAGAGCCTGTTGAAGTAGATAGATTGATTATTGCTGTTTCTGAAACCTACGATATTATTGTAACTATTCCAGCCGAAAATACGGCTTTTGAATTTTTGGCAACCACCGAAGACAGAACCAATTCTGCATCATTATACATTGGCAACGGCATAAAACAACTGAAATCATCACAACCAAGATTGAAGTATTTTGAAGGAATGAAGATGATGAACGATATGATGAAAATGAATGGAGATTTGGACGATATGGGAATGAATATGAGCCTAAATCAAATGGATATGAATGTGGTAATGTATCCGGAAATTACTGGAGACAGCAAACCAAAACAAAGTGATAACGACCCAAACCGATACAACGCCAATGCTTTGGCAGATATTGTTACGTTAAACTATGCAATGTTGAAATCACCCAACAATACTTCACTTCCAAAAGATGCACCCGTAAAAGAGTTAAAATTTACACTAACAGGAAATATGAACCGCTATGTTTGGAGTTTAGATAATAGAGTAATATCTGAAACTGATAAAATTCTAATCAAAAAAGGTGAAAATGTTCGTATCGTTTTATATAACAACTCTATGATGCGACATCCAATGCACTTGCACGGACACGATTTTCGTTTACTCAATGGTCAAGGCGCCAATGCACCCTTAAAAAATGTTGTGGACATTATGCCAATGGAAACCGATACATTGGAATTTAACGCCAATGTAGAAGGCGATTGGTTTTTTCACTGTCATATTCTCTACCATATGATGAGTGGTATGGGCAGAGTATTTACTTATGAAAATCAAGCTCCAAATCCTTTAATAACAAATCCTAAATTGGCTCAACGTAAACTATTTGCAGACGACCGTAAATTTCATTTTATGGCAGACAACGATTTTGCTACCAACGGAAACGATGGAATGGCAATGTTACAAAACACTCGTTGGAGCATAGGTTCAGAATGGCGTTTAGGCTACAATGATATGCACGGCTATGAAACCGAAACACATATAGGACGATACATTGGAAAAATGCAATGGCTGATGCCGTTTATTGGTTTTGATTGGCGTTACAGAAAAATGGGAATAGATGAACAAGAAGAAAATTTATTCGGACAAGTAAATAAAAAAGACAACAGAACTGCTGTAAGTTTAGGGTTTATGTACACGCTTCCAATGTTGGTGAATTTTCAGGCAGAAGTGTATCACGATGGAATTGTTCGACTTTCTTTAATGCGAGAAGATATACCGATTACGAAAAGAATAAGAGCTGGTTTTATGGTAAATACAGACAAAGAATTTATGGTTGACTTGCGTTATATCATAAATAGAAATATGGGGATTAGAACACACTACGATAGCGATATGGGATTTGGAGTTGGACTGACATTAAATTATTAATTGCTACCCAATTTGCAAGCACATTGCCAAAGCCCCACAAAGCCAACACGCAGACCAAAGCTTTGTCAAAGAGCTTGCAAAGCCAACGCAAGACAAAATTGTTTTAAAAAATTTACCGACCCTTCAAAAAAATAAAAAACGCAACGCACAACCCAACAGACAATGACACTGACACTGAATCTCAACAATCACAATGGTTTACAAGGACAGACGACAAGAACCACTGGCTATAACAGCACCTACAAGCAAGCAGGGGTTTCGTGCTTCGTATGACAGGAAAGTGCTAAATTTAAAGTTCAGTTCTTCGTATGAAGTTTAGTGCTAAAAATCCCTGCCTGCGTGTAGCTGCAAACCGTTAAATAGCTACATATTACTACTCGCCATTTTTTAAGTATAACAAAAAAAATCCCAATCGTTTGATTGGGATTTTTATATTTAATTATTTGGTGAATAACAATTCTCTGTATTTTGTTAGTGTCCATAACTCGTCGTCTACTAACAATTCTAATTTGTCGGCGTGGTAACGAATTTCTTCAAAGTAGGGTTTTACTTTATCGCAATACGCAGCAGCCATTTTTTCGGTGCTGGTTAAAGCGTTGGCTTTTTTACGCTCTTCGGTCATGGCTTCTACTTTCGTATTGATGCCTTCAATATGCTCCGAAATTTCTTTGATCAATGCAATTTGTTCTTTGGCAATTTTTTCAAATGAAGCACCAAAGATTTCTTTCAAACCTTTTACGTTTTCAATCAACACGTTTTGGTAACGAATTGCTGTTGGAACCACATGATTACGAGCAATATCACCTAAAATTCTACCTTCAATTTGAATTTTTTTCACGTATTCTTCGAGTTCAATTTCGTAACGTGCTTCTACCTCAACGTGGTTCATGACACCCATTTCACCAAACAACTCGATGGCTTTTTTAGACACTTTAGCTTTTAAGGCCTCTGGCGTTGTTTTATGGTTGCTTAATCCGCGTTTTTTAGCTTCTTTTTCCCATGCTTCGCTGTATCCGTCGCCTTCAAAAAGAATGGCTTTGGTTTGTTTGATGTATTCTCTCAAGACATTGAAAATCGCTTCGTCTTTCTTTAAATCTTTT
>DALYCS010000041.1:0-265 GCA_031973615.1 Flavobacterium sp.
AATGATACGGGTGCGTTTTAAAGCCGTTACTTCGTAATCTAAATATTCACACATTCTACGAATTTGGCGGTTCAAGCCTTGCGTTAATATAATTCGGAAAACGTACTTGCTAATTTGTTCCACTTTGCATTTTTTGGTAATCGTTTCCAAAATAGGAATGCCATTGGCCATACGATCTATAAAGCGATCGGTAATAGGTTTGTTAACGGTAACAATGTATTCTTTTTCGTGGTTGTTTCTGGCGCGTAAAATTTTATTCACAATA
>DALYCS010000041.1:433-3308 GCA_031973615.1 Flavobacterium sp.
GCCGGGAGGTTTGTTGAAGGCTAAATAAATGGGTTTTTTCGTTCGTTCCTGAATCAATTTGCCGTTTACTCTTACCTCGTCCGTTGGACCCACTTTAGTGCCCATTTCTGGAACATTTCCATTAATAGTTACTCTTCCTTGCTCTATTAAGCGATCGGCCTCTCTGCGTGAACAAAAACCAGTTTCAGACAAAAACTTATTAATTCGGGTTGCATTTTCTTCCATGTAGCAAAGATATGATTTTTTAGGGATTAGTAAATAGAGAGTAGTACATAGAGGTTTTTCTAAATAAAATATTTTTTATTTGACGTTAAAAACAAAAAAAGCCCTTTTAAAAAAGGGCTTTCATTTATATTCAAAATAGTTTGTTAGATGCTAGCAAATAATTTTTCCATTTTTACTTTTTCTTCGTCGGCTAAAATACCGTCTACTAAAATTCTTCCACTGTGTTCGTCTGTAATAATTTTTTTACGAGCAGCAATTTCCATTTGTGTTTGTGGTGGAATGGTAAAGAACGAACCTGCAGAAGCGCCACGCTCAATTGAAACCACAGCTAAACCATTTCTAACACTACTTCTAATTCTGTCGTAAGCCACTAACAAACGCTCTTCTGTTTTGCCTCTTAACTCTGCCGATTTATTTAATAAGAAGGTTTCTTCTTTTTCTGTTTCGGCCATAATATCGCTCAACTCTGCTTTTTTGTGTTTCAAATGCGTTTCTTTACCGTCAAGTTTGTCTTTGGTTTGATCGATAATTTCTTTGCGGTGCTCGATAGAAGCTTTCATTTCTTTAATGTGCTTTTCAGCCAATTGAATTTCTAATTCTTGAAACTCAACTTCTTTCGTTAACGAATTGAATTCTCTATTGTTACGCACATTTTTTTGTTGCTCTAAATATTTTTTGATCGCCGCATTGTGGCCTTCAATTGCATTTTTCTTCTCCTTGATTTGCTCATCGATAGTTTCTAAATCGCTTTTCAACTTTTCTAATCGAGTAGAAAGTCCTGCTACTTCATCTTCTAAATCTTCTACCTCAAGAGGCAATTCTCCTCTAACATTTCTTATTTCGTCAATTTTAGAATCAACTAGTTGTAAAGCATAAAGGGCTCTTAACTTATCTTCTACGCTTATCTCTTTGATTGTTGCCATATTTAAAAGTACTTAACTGGATTTGTATTTTCTTCTGATAAAATAATTCCACTCGAAAGCGAATTGGGTGCAAAATTAGTGATTTTTTCTTTAAGAAAATCAACTATATAGTTTTTTGTAAATCTTTCGCTTTCAAAGTGGCCAATATCTGCCAAAAGCATTTGATTTTCAGCTTCATAAAACTGATGGTATTTCAAGTCTGCAGTTAGATAAGCATCGGCTCCAGACTGTTTTGCATTTTGAATGGCAAAACTACCACTTCCACCTAAAACCGCTACTTTTTTAATGGTTTTGCCCGTTAAGGCACTGTGTCGAATGCCACCACATTGTAGTTTTTCTTTTACCATTTGCAAAAAATCGGTTTCAGAAAGGGCATTTTTTAATTCGCCAATGCGTCCTAAACCAATATTTTGGTGTTGGTTTTCTAACGCATAAATTTCGTAAGCGACTTCTTCATAAAGGTGATTGGCAAATAATGCTTTCAATATTTTACCCTGTAAGTGCTTTTCAAACGTAACTTCTATTTTTATTTCTGGGGCTACTACTAATTCAAAACGTTCACCAATTACTGGATTTGCTTGTTCATTCCCTTTATACGTTCCAATGCCGGTTGCTGAAAAACTGCAATTCTCATAATTACCGATGGTTCCTGCCCCAGCTTCAAATAAGGCGTTTCGAATTTTTTCAGCCTGATCAGTAGGGGCATATGTGACTAATTTTTGGATATAATTAGGCTTTGGTAGCATTACTTTTGATTGTTCAATACCTATGGCCTTGCAAAAAATAGCATTGACACCATTTTGATGATTGTCTAGTGCAGTATGAACGGCATAAATAGCGATGTCATTTTTTATAGCTTTCACCAAGGCGCGTTCTACATAATTTTTGCCCGTAATTTTTTTAATACCCGAAAATAAGATGGGGTGAAAACTTACGACCAAATTGCATTTTTTGCGGATGGCTTCGTCAATAACACTTTCTAGGGCATCATGACATACCAAGATTCCTGAAATATCGGCAGACGCATCACCAACGAGAAGTCCAACATTGTCAAAATCTTCGGCATAACTTAAGGGTGCC
The DNA here is from genome assembly GCA_031973615.1 of Flavobacterium sp. Classification (GTDB taxonomy): domain Bacteria; phylum Bacteroidota; class Bacteroidia; order Flavobacteriales; family Flavobacteriaceae; genus Flavobacterium. The sequence goes on from DALYCS010000041.1 coordinate 2,662, forward strand.
ATTTCTTCAAGTATGGAAAGTATCTGAGTAAGTTTCATGAGTTTTATTTAATATAATATCACCTACAAAAATAACGAATTACTCCTTAGTATTACGATCTTAAAGGAGATAAACTTTATTTTACAGATATTTTATTATACTTTCGTGGTATGATTTGGTTACGAAAGATACTTTTTCCTTTGGCGCTGTTGTATTGGTGTGTCACTTTTTTACGAAATTGGCTCTATGACAAAGGTGTGCTTAAAAGCTATTCATTTGATGTTCCAGTTATTACTGTTGGAAACCTTAGTGTAGGTGGAACCGGTAAAACACCTCAAATCGAATATTTAATACGACTACTTTCTGCAGATTATCAAGTAGCTGTGCTGAGCAGAGGCTATAAACGAACAACACAAGGGTTTATTTTAGCAGACAATAACGCTACAGCTGCATCAATTGGGGATGAGCCGTTTCAATTGCACACGAAATTTCCTACAATTCAAGTCGCAGTTGATGCCCAACGAAAGAATGGAATACAGCAGCTTTTACAATTGCCTATTCGACCAGATGTTATTTTATTGGACGATGCATTCCAACATAGAAAAGTAAAAGCAGGTTTTTCGATCTTACTTACCGCCTATGATGATTTATTTTGTACAGATTTCATT
>DALYCS010000041.1:3318-7438 GCA_031973615.1 Flavobacterium sp.
GTAATTTAAGAGAATCGGCTTTAGGAAAAAAAAGAGCCAATATGATAATTGTCACCAAATGTCCATCCGATTTGTCCGAACTTGCACAACAAGAAATTAAAAAACAATTGCAGGTAACACAACCCGTATATTTTTCAACGATCCAATATGATGATTGTGTATTAAGTTCACAAAACACTTGTAGCGTATCGGATATTCAAAAAGAAAGAAAAGTGTTAGTAGCCGGTATTGCAAACCCAAAATTATTTTTTAGTTATTTAAAAAACGAACAAGACGAGTGCCTTACTTTTCCAGATCACCATCATTTTTCAAAAACCGATTGTGAACGGATTATCGCAAGTGCTCAAGGCAAAAAAATACTGACAACAGAAAAAGACTTTGTGCGATTACAAGGCTTATTACCACCGTTGCAATTGTATTATTTGCCCATTCGTACGGTGTTCTTAAACGGAACTAATTTTGATAATACCATTACAAATTATGTGGGAAAAAGTTCAAGAAACGGTTAATTTTATCAAAGATAAAACCAATTTTATTCCTGAATATGGTGTAATTCTGGGATCTGGTTTGGGGCAATTTACAGAAGATATTGCTATTGAGTATGTATTGGATTATGCAGCCATTCCTAATTTTCCTGTTTCAACTGTTCAAGGACATAAAGGTGCTTTAGTATTTGGATGGATTCAAGATAAAAAAGTGGTTGCCATGCAAGGACGGTTTCATTATTATGAAGGATATGATATGAAACAAGTGACCTTTCCAGTTCGAGTAATGAAAAGCCTTGGTGTGCAAAAGCTATTTGTTTCCAATGCTTCGGGGGGCGTAAATTCATTATATAAAGTAGGCGATCTTGTTGTACTAACGGATCACATCAATATGTTGCCAGAACATCCGTTGCGCGGATACAATGACGAGCGTTTTGGTCCACGATTTGTAAACATGAGTACGCCTTATTCACCTCTACTAATTGATCAAGCCTTTTCAGTAGCCAAAGAATTGAATATAACATTGCAAAAAGGAATTTACTTGGCCTTGCAAGGGCCTACATTTGAAACCCTAGCCGAGTATAAAATGGTCAAAGCTATGGGTGCGGATTGTGTGGGTATGTCTACGGTTCCAGAAGTTATTGTTGCGCGTCACATGAATTTGGAGTGTTTTGGAATTTCTGTAATTACCGATATGGGAAATGAAGCGAACATGGAAGAAGTGAATCACGAGGAAGTATTGGAAGCTGCCAAAAAAGCTGAACCCCAAGTTCGTAATTTGATTAAAAACCTGATTATTCGCTCGTAGCTAAATACGAAAGAATGACGTCATAAAAATAGTCAGGTTCAAACGGTTTGGTAATTACTTCATTCATTCCAAATGATAAAAGTGTTTCTTTATTTTCATTCAATGAAATGGCAGTTAAAGCAATAATTGGAGTTTTGCTGTCAAATGACCGAATGGCTGAAGTGGCTTCGGTACCGCTGATGCCAGGTAAATGAACATCCATCAATATAAGATCATATTGATGGGTTCTAGCATTTTCGATTGCTTCTTCACCGCTGTCCAATATCACGCAGGATATTCCCTTTTTTTCTAACATTTTTTGGGTAATCATTTGGTTGATTTTGTTGTCTTCAACCAATAAAACTTTTTTGTTGTTTCCGTCGGTAATATTTGCCTTAAGAGCAATTACTGCCTCGCTTTTTTGTCCTTTTTCAAACAACAGTTCAAAGGAAAATGTACTGCCTTTTCCGCTTTCACTGGTTAAATGGATGCTGCTGTCCATCAATTCTAGAATTTTTTTCACAATGGAAAGACCAAGTCCTGTACCGCCATAAGTTCGATTGATTTCAATAGAACCTTGACTAAAACTATCAAAAATTGTTTCTTGTTTGTCTTTCGGAATACCTATGCCGTTATCTTTGATTTCAAAATGTAATTTGATGCTGTTCTCATTTTCATTAAGCATCTTTATTGTAAACCAAACTGTACCATTTTTGCTAAACTTGATGGCATTATTCAGTAAATTTATAACAATTTGAGAAAGCTTTGTGGGGTCGCCTTTGAGATATTCAGATATATTTGAATCAATCTGTAAATGGCATTGGGTATTGTTTTCGTGAATGAATTCTTTAAACGAAATAGTAATATTTTCGATGAGTTCTTTCAAATTGAAATTAATCTTTTCAACTTGAATTTTATCCGATTCCAATCGGTTGATTTCTAAAATATCATTGATAAAATGCAGTAAGTAACTTCCAGAAAATTCAAGCGACTTCAAATAGTTTAATTGGCTTGCTTTAGGTTTTTCTTGCAACAGCAAATAGGTAATTCCGTTAATTGCATTTAAGGGAGTTCTCAATTCATGGCTTACGGTTGATAAAAATTCGGCTCGCGCTTTCGATGCTTGTTCAGCTTTTTCTTTTTCCAGTGTAAGTTCTTTGTTTTTTTCTTCTAAAAGTTTATTAGAAGTGTTTCGTATTTTATTGTTTTTATAAAGTGAAAAACTCAATAGCGATAAGATCGAAATCAAAGCAATACTCAAGACAAAAATTAACTTTGAAAAGCGCAATGTTTTTTGTTGGCTTTGTTTTTCTTTATCCAATTGTTCGATTTTTTTCAATTGCTCATCAAACTGAATTTTATCAATCATATTTTCAGAGGCATTGGAATAAAGATGCGTGTGAATGGAATCGGATAATTGGGTGTATTTTTTTAAAAAAACTAGCGATTGTTTGGTGTTTTTCGTTTTTTCATAAGCAACACTTAGTTGCTTTAAGATACGCTTTGTAATACTAAAATCCGTTTTGTTTGTGGTATTGGTTTCGTATGCCAACAAGTAATAATTTATGGCTTTATCATAATTTTCTTGTGTCATTTCAATATCACCCAATTGATAGTAAGCTTCTATTTTTGTAGTAATGAATGAATCGTCAGCTAGATTTTCAATTACCGCTAGCAATATATTACTGGCTTTGGCATATTGCTTCTTTTCTTTATTAATGATCCCTTTTTGTAAATTTATTAGTTCAATTGCTTCTAAAAAATTGAGCGCTTCGTATAGGGTAGATGCTTTTTCAAAATAGATTTCGGCAACAGCAATTTTATTTTTTTTCAAATAGCATTTTCCAAGCCCATAATAGGCTAATGCTAAATTTGCCGAAGGATTTTTTTTGTCAAATACATTAATGGCGCGAATGTAGTTGTCAATTGAAAGTTCGTTTTTATCAATGTCATAATAAACGGTAGCCAATTGCAAGTAGCCAGCGCCTAATTTTGATTTTTGCCCCTTTTTTTGGGCAAAGGCAATAGCTTTTTCGGTAAAAAAAAGGGCTTTACTTACCGATTTTTTTTCTTCTTTATTAAAGAGTCCGATTTCGAGATAGTAATCCGTACTGTCATTAATTTTGGCTACTTCTTTGTAAACCGATTGCGCGTAACTGCTTCCAGTTAACACCACTAAAAATAGTATAAATTGCTTAATCAAAGGGATCGAAGATTAGTATTACCCTTGCAATTTAAGTGTTTTGTAGTTAAAAAAAAAGTTTATTTTTTGGAAATAAAGCTAATCAAATCGATAATTCGGGACGAGTAGCCAATTTCATTATCATACCAACCCACAATTTTAACCATTTTATCAATTACCGATGTCAATTGGGCATCAAATACACAAGAATTTGAATTGCCAATAATGTCCACGGATACAATTGGATCTTCAGTATAGTCCAGAATTCCATTTAAATGCGTTGCAGCGGCTTTTTTAAAAGCCATATTGATTTCAGCTATGGTTACTTTGTGTTTTACATTGAACGTAATATCGGTAAGTGAGCCATCGGCCACAGGAACTCGAATGCCACATCCTCCAATTTTACCTTCTAGGGTTGGAAATATTTTAGTCAAAGCTTTTGCGGCACCTGTAGTGGTAGGTACAATTGATTGTGCGGCACCACGTGCTCTTCGTAAGTCTTTGTGCGGATGGTCGTGAAGGCTTTGGTCGGTAGTGTAGGAGTGGACTGTAGTGATATATGCCTGCTCAATACCGCACAATTCTTGTATGATTTTAAGCATTGGTGCTGCGTTATTTGTAGTGCAGCTGGCATTGGATATGATAGTTTCCGAATCATCTAAAATA
>DALYCS010000041.1:7459-9486 GCA_031973615.1 Flavobacterium sp.
TTAACCACGTTTTCCATTTTATCTCGTACAAGGGTTTTAATTTCTTCCACTTCAGAAGGTGCCGATAGAATGACTTTTTTGGCTCCTGCTAAAATATGTTGGTTCAGGTCTTCAAATGTTTTGTGTTTTCCGGTACATTCAATAACAATATCAACATTTACAGCTTTCCAATTTAAGTTCTTGATGGTGCTTTCATGAAAAAATAAAAATTCTTTATCGTCAATTCTAATGGAATTGTCAGTAAACGAAACTTTCTGATTTAAAACACCATGAATGCTATCATACTTTACCAAATGCGCCATTGTTTTATTATCGGCAATGTCGTTAATGGCAACCACTTCTATAGTAGGGTGATTCAACAACAATCGGAATACATTGCGTCCGATTCTTCCAAAACCATTAATAGCGATTCGTGTTTTCAATAGTGCTTTTTTGAATTTGTTTCTGTTCTAGAATTTGAACTTTTAATGAATATGTTTCTCTGCATGGTAAGACGACCGCACTAATGCGCCACTTTCCACATGTCTAAAGCCCAATTCTTTTCCAACTTGTTCGTATTTTTCGAATTGTTCGGGCGTAATGAATTCTTTTACCGGTAAATGTTTTTTGCTAGGTTGCAAGTATTGACCAATTGTTACAATATCTACTTTAGCCTCTTTTAAGTCATGCAACACCTGAATCACTTCTTCCTCAGTTTCACCCAAGCCTAACATGATGCCCGATTTAGTTCTCTTGATGCCTTGTTCTTTCAAATAGCGCAACACTTCCAAACTTTTTTCATATTTTGCTTGGATGCGCACTTCACGTGTCAAACGTTTTACGGTTTCCATGTTGTGCGAGACTACTTCTGGTGATACTTCGATAATGCGGTCTAAATTCCTTGTGTTTCCTTGAAAATCTGGAATTAATGTTTCTAAAGTGGTGTTGGGGTTCATTCGGCGAATGGCTTTTACCGTTTCGGCCCAAATAATCGACCCCATATCTTTTAAATCATCACGGTCTACACTTGTAATTACCGCATGTTTGATGTTCATTATTTTGATGGAACGCGCTACTTTTTCTGGTTCATCCCAATCCACTGTTTCTGGGCGACCGGTTTTTACGCCGCAAAAGCCACACGAACGCGTACAAATATTTCCTAAAATCATAAACGTTGCGGTTCCTTCACCCCAACATTCCCCCATGTTAGGACAACTCCCCGAAGTACAAATCGTATTCAGTTTGTATTTGTCTACTAAACCACGAAGTTCGGTGTATTTTTGACCGGTAGGCAATTTTACGCGCAACCATTTGGGTTTGGGAGCGGGAGGCGTTATCGATTCTAAAACAGTATTCATGTGCTTCAAATTTGTGCCACAAAGATACAATTAGAATTTTAGAATTTAGAAGTAAGAATTTAGAAAATGATAAAACTTTAGGAAAGTTTTGGGAAATGTTTTTGGGCGTTAGCACAAGTGTCAGGCTATCCGCACTCGCTTTTATAAAAAAACTAATAATAGTTTTTTTATAAAAGTGCTCAAACAAATGCTCCTATCCTTAACGCAAAATGGTTTTCATATGGGTTATTTTCTTATGATATTTTAATCAACAATATTTTTTTCTGTTATTTTTTTAATCTTCCAATCTTTGTATTCAATATTTTCTAATCCAATTGATTTTCTGATAGAATCTATTTTTTTTGGATTAATAAGAACCAATTCCAAGCTTTTTTTTCTGTCTCGTAATTCTCCATACAATACTTTCCCATCATGTTTTCCCGATACATATAAATATTTATCGTAAACAACCGCAAAATCTTCTGGTTCACATTCTCCCTTTTTTACAGATTCTAACAATAATTCTAAAATATAATCTTCCCTCGCTTCTTTCTTTGCATGTAAAAAAAGTGTTGTAACTCCTGCGCTTTTGTCAGTAAAAAAGCGCGGGCCAATTTTCTTTCTGCTAGGGTAACCGTATTTTGTAATCAACAATTTAATATTTTCAGCGTTTTCTTTATCAACTTTTTCCCATTCTTCTTTGTTTCTAGG
>DALYCS010000041.1:9530-11261 GCA_031973615.1 Flavobacterium sp.
TATAGCTAATCTAACTCTTTGATCGTTTTCAATCATATTTTCAATAGCATATCTATATTCCATATTTAAATTTTTAACGTATGTCTCATAAAAATCATTTAAATCTTGTTCAGTAAATTTAGCTTTTTTAATAGCTATAGCATTTAGTGAATCATTCTGGTATTTACCTATGTTAAAGCCGTGATTACGGACTAATTTTTTTAATATAATATCAATTTTATCAAAATCATTTAACCGTATCTTATTTGTGTAATAGGTGTGATATTCATTATAAAAACCAAGATTTATTGGTTCAAACTTTTTAAATAAACTATCTAAAATTTCGTTAGAACGTTTGTATTCACCTACAAGACTCAAACTGTCAGCCTCATAAACTTTTAAATAGTAAGGGATATAATTTGCATTTTTATCACTAATTCTTTTGTAGTTACTTTTACATGAATACAGCGAAAGAGTTGCAATTATAATTAAGAAGTAAATATTTTTCATTTAAAGTATTTAAGATTCTCAAATATATTATTTCTTTTTCTTGTTGCTAAATACTTAAATAAATATTTAGGAAAGTTTTAGGAAATGTAAAAGTGAATTACTTCCCCGAAATAATCTCTGCCAACAATTTCTTTGCTCGAAGCAATTTTATTTTGATGTTATTCAAGGGTTCGTTTATTTGATCGGCCATTTCTTGATAACTCATTTCTTGAAAATAACGCATTTGAATAACTTCTTGGTAGGCCGGTTTCAATAATTTTATGTATTGTAACAACTGGGCTAAATTTTGCTCGATAATTAATTCGTCTTCCGCAGAATTAGAATCATCGGCTACAAAATAAGCTTGTCTGTCGTCTTCATCATTGAGGTCAACAAATAAAGAGGACTTCTTTTTTCGAAGCAGATCGATGTGAACGTTCTTTGCGATGGCAATCAACCACGTATTAAAACCATATTCTGGATTGTAGGTTGCTATTTTGTCGAATGCTTTGGCAAAGGTTTCAATGACAATATCTTCGGTATCGGTTTCGTTTTCCGTGCGTTTAAGCATAAACCCATAGACTTCATTCCAATAAAAATCCAACAGAAATGTAAAGGCTACTTGATCGCCTTTTTTTGCCTGTTCAATATTTTTCTGAATGAGTGTTATGTTTACTTCCAATGTATTGGTTTTGAAAAGAGGTTTTTGATAAAAACGTTGATTTGTGTAACAATAACAATTAACTCAATTAATGGATACCAATACAACACATCCTTTTCTTTTAATTTTGACGCAGCATACCCAAGGGTAATCCAAGAAAATAAATAGCGAAAAGCAATTATACTAGTAACCACAATCCATTCGTATTGAAAGCTCAATAAAAGGATGGCCATGATAAAGAAACTGAGTTGTGAAAATAAAAATAATCCCAATTGAAATTTGTCAAAACCTTTGTAAAAATGAGCCGTAGCTGAATTTCTTCTTTTTTGGTGGACCCAATCTTTGAAACTGCTTTTAGCTTCTGTATAGGTGAAACTTTCTCCGCTAAATAAGATAGCGGTATTGCTAGAAGTGGCTGCTTGATTGATGAATAAGTCGTCGTCTCCTGCGCGCACTTTCATGTGATCCATAAACCCTCGTACGTTAAAAAATTCTGATTTTTTGTAGGCTAAATTGCGGCCTATTCCCATGTATGGTTTGCCTAATTTGGCCCAAGAAAAGTATTGAGTGGCTGTAAGTACAGCGTCGAATCGAATAATTTT
>DALYCS010000042.1:0-547 GCA_031973615.1 Flavobacterium sp.
TTTCGGTAATTGTTCCACATTTAAACTGATATGTAGTTGACTTAGTGTTATCAGATGAAGATGCTGTGTTTTTAGCATAAAAAGTAATAATTCCAATTCCGTTTGTGATTTGTGCTGGCGTAAGTAAACCTGTCAATTTTCCTGCAGTCTGTCTAATACAAATAGCTTTATTTGAAGAATTTATTACTTGATCACCTCTTGCGTCGTTTGCAGTCCATGTCAAACCATTGGTGCCAGTCCAAGATATTGTTCCATATGAAGAAGAAGTATTTGTGTGAGTAAAAGCTTCTGTGCCCTGCCCCCATCCCATTACGGTTGCAAAAAAAGCCACCAATAGTAATTTATATTTCATAATCAATACAATTTATTTTACACATTTGTTAGTACATTTCAAAAATAATAAAAAAATTAATCAAAAATTAAGTTAATTATCAACAAATTGTTAAGAAAAGGATTCGGGATGATGTTTGTTGGGTTATATGGACATGTCGAATTCCGAATCACGGGTTTAGCTTTGCGCTATTTGGCTCGCGCTATTTTATCTTTA
>DALYCS010000042.1:557-3523 GCA_031973615.1 Flavobacterium sp.
ACGGATTACGAATTACGAGTTACGGATTACGAGTTACGAGTTACGAATTACGAGTTACGGATTACGAGTTACGAGTTACGAATTACGAGTTACGAATTACGAATTACGAATTTTCTTTGCGCTACGTTAGCAGTACAGCCCCTGTAAAAATTGTTATGATCCGCACGATAAAAATGTAACTAATAAATGCCCTGTAGTAAAGCTTTGGCAAATAAAAAAACTCCAACATATCTGTCGAAGTTTTTTTGTGAGCGTCCGTTACAAATGGCGGCAGACTTACCAGAGCACTACGATTGTTTTGCTGATGCCTTTCAATTTATTAAAGATGTAGCAATTGACTGGGATGAAACAACATATTTAGAGGCAGAACCAGGACAATACATTACAGTTGCTAGAAAAGCGAAAGGAAAAATAATTGGTTTGTAGGTAATATAAACGGAGAAACACCACGTCTATCTAGCCCTCATTTGTTTGCTTAGAAAAAGGGTAAAAATATGAAGCCATTATTTATACTTATGCAAAAGAGGCTCATTTCAATACCAATCCACAAGCTACACCATCAAAAAAATGGCAGTAACAAACAAAAGCAAACTAAAACAGTTATCGGTTCCGGGCGGAGGATATGCAATCAGTATTATAGATAAAAAATAAAAAAGCCATCAAATTGATGGCTTTTTTTTGAATTAACATCCTTAATTAAGGGATAAGACCAAGCTGTTTTAAAAAGCTCATGTTATCCATGAAATCGCGTTCTTCAACGATTTTTCCATTTACAATTCGAGCAATGGTACATCCTTCAATATCAACCATTTTTCCAGTTGCTTGAATCCCCATAAATGTGCCTGTATGTTTCCCTTTGAACTGCCAATATTTGGTTACTTTGTCTCCTTGACCGAACATGTCTTTCACGATGAATTGTCGGTTTGAAAAACCTGTTACAAAATTTGCATAATACGCTTTGGCATTTGCCACACCTTTAATTTCTGGGGATGTGTGCAATACAATTTTGGGTGAATACGCTGTATCCAAAACCTCAATTTTCCCTTCATTAATTGCTACATCCCATACTTTTGAATAAAAAGTAACATTTGCTTGTGTTGTTTTTTCTGCATCTGTTTTGCACGACATTAGAGTCGCACTAAAAACAAGAAGTACTAGTATTTTTTTCATGGTAATATATTATTTTAATAGTTCTTTTAATGGAGCTGTGTCATAGGTATCCCATTCTTCTACTATTTTACCATCTTTAATACCAAAATTCATATTGAAGATAATTTTTGCTTTTTTCTCACCTTTAGTAAACGTAACTTCATAGTAGGAGATCACATAATTTGTGACTCCAGTTTTTTGATCAGCTTTATAGTTTACGGCTTCCCATACCAATGGATCTTTTGGTAAAGTAATGGTTACTCCTTGCGATTGCAAATTGGCTAAATTTTTCATGTTCTCATCAAGGGTCATTGTATTTAAATTGTCATAAATAACAGCACCTGGAGCATATAATTTTTTTATGCTTTCGGTATCAAATTTACTAGCAAATACGTTCATTTGCTTGATCATGTCTGTGTTTTCAGACGCACTAAGGTTGACTCCAACTTCGTTTGGATTTTTAGCTGCAGTTTCTGCAGCAACTTCTTTTTTACAAGAGACCAATAGTAAACTTGTAAGAGCGATAAGACCGATTGTTTTTTTCATAATGTAGTGTTTGTTTGTTATTTTATGTTTTGGTAATATTGATAAATGGCATCTATTTTCATGTCTAAATTGAACATAAAAAATTCATTCAATTCTTTTTTCCATATGGTTCCGTCTTTGCTAATACGAGTTTCTGTTGCAACTACAAACACACCAGAAGAAGGATCAGTATCTTTGATTCTGACAGGAACGATTGCTTTTATTTCCCAATTTAACGATTTGTATTGTGCGAAATAACCTTCCCAATCCTTTTGGGTCATCACAATTTTATTACCATCAAAATCAGTCAGATTTACTTTTTCTGCCGATAGCGATGCACACGTTTTAACATCCATTCTGTTGTACGCCTCAACCAATTTGATGATGGCTTCTGTTTCACCTCTGTTAGAGAACACAAAGGGTTTTCCATGGAATTCCGATTTTGGATCAAGGTATTTTCCTCCTTCTGTTTGCGCATTCATTTGCGTCATTGATGTCGCTAAAGCGATCATAAAAAGAACTTTTTTCATAAAGTGGGGTTTTAAATTATTATTAATGGTTGTTTTTATTTTGTTCCATACAAAATGGATTCTGATTTCATGTAGGCTGATTCTGCATAGGTGTTGGACCAAGGCAAGGTGTTTGAAAAGAACAAAACAGCTTTACCGTTTTTACGGTCTATACTATAAAAAGTACAGGCAGCTCCCGACCAATAAACCGTTCCGGGCTCTCTAATTCCTTTGCGCCCTGTTTGGTCTACCGCCCATCCTAATCCAAATTTATTTACACCCACATTTTTAGCATTCATGTTAAATAGGTAGGTATGTTCTATGCAGGGATCGTCATATACAGTAAAATGTTCTCCCATATTGTTCATAAACATAAGGTCAATGGTTTCTTTTTTAAGAATTTGTTTCCCATTTAATTTTCCATCATTGAGGATACAGGTAATGAATTGTCCATAGTCGTGAAATGTACTAAACAATCCGCCACCGCCTTCGTATTTAGTTGTTTTTAAGTCTCTGTATTGCCATTCTTTATCCTGAACAAACTGGTTGCCTTTTAAGTGACCAAATGTGGTAATTTCGCTCACCAACTCCTCAGGAACGCTGAAGAAAGTTCTTGTCATTCCAAGCGGGCCAGTAATATGCTCTTTGAAATACACTTCCAGCGTTTGTCCGCTCAATTTTTCTACAATTTTACCTACCCAATCAATATTGGTTCCGTATTGCCATTTTTCACCTGCCTCATATACTCTGGGAAAATCTTGGTACTTCCAGTCAGCAGGCTTT
>DALYCS010000042.1:3533-8785 GCA_031973615.1 Flavobacterium sp.
GTTGAATTAGATTTTATTCAGGTTGAAAAAGTTTAGTCCATTGTGTAGAAAAGGATAGGCAAATCCAGCAGTATGTGTTAATAACTGTCGTAGTGTAATGGATTTGGTCGCTTTTACTAATTTACCATCTTTTGTTAATATAGGAATTTCTGCCATTTCAGGCATCAAATTGTCCAAGGGTTCATCCAACGTAATTTTGCCGCTTTCCACTAATTGCATCGCCGCAACCGAAGTTACTGCTTTGGTCATGGAATAAATTCTAAAAATATGGTTATTGTTTATGGGTTCGTTTCCTTCCCAAAGTTTGTTTCCATGATGGTATTCGTAAAAAAATCCGTTTTTGTTGATCCCTCCAACGATGAAAGTAGGCAACGGATTGTTTTTAGCGATGCTATCCAGCACTATATCATTGGATTTTTTATTTAATTGTTGAGCTTGCAGTACATGTATTGAAAAACAAGATACTAAAAGCAGCAGATAATGTTTCATGTTTGAAATTATTTAGTCGCGGGTAAATCAGAATTAAAAATATCTCTGTGAATTTTCCAAGTTCCATTGTCATTTACCCATACAACTATATATTTTCCTTTGTCTAAAAGAACTCCCTCTTTCGATTTAAAATCGAACTTCCCTTCTTCCGTAAGAGTAGTTTCATTCCCCCAAACTTCCAGGGTTGTTAAGGTGATGTTGGTAGCATCTGCATTCATGTTTTGGGCCCATATCGTTTGGATGGCTTTACGCCCTTCAGTAGATGGTTGGTTATAACCCATAAATTTGGCATCTACCGTATACGAATTACCAAAACCAACCGAGTCTTTCTTTGCTAATAATTCAACCAAATTTTGATTGGCTGCTTCAATTTCTTTTTTGGCATTTGCTAAATCAAATGCAGGTTTGGTTTCGGCAGGTTTGTTGCACGCCAAAATTATAGTTGCAAAAGCAACCGATAAAATTATTTTTTTCATAGTGAGATTTTTTTGAGTAGTCAAAAATAAAAGAAGGAGCGTGTCCAACTCATTTTTTGAGTGTAGAATCTGTTCCTTTTTTGGATTTTGGAACATTTTCTGAAAAGGAACAAAAAAAAAATAATTGTAGGAGAATTGAATAATTACCCTATATTAGCGAACTCACAATCTATCTATCAGTGCTTTATGGAGATGCTTACCCCATTTTTTGGAATTTTTACCTCTTTTATTCTTTTCTATTACCGAAAAGACTTTAACCGATCCAATTTGTATTTAGCGCTGTTTTATTTGTGTAGCAATTTGATTGTTTTGGTCTATTATGGACTCCATTTTACGAAAGTTCCTTTTTGGGAAGGGGTGTTTTTTGTCCAATTTATGCCGCTTTCATTTGTGATTGGACCCCTCTTATTTTACTATGTAAAATATGCTGTTGCCGATGATAAAGAATTAAAAAAGGTCGACTTTTTACATATGATTCCAGCTATATTGGTTATTATTTACAGTTTACCTTATACCACATTACCTTTTTCAAAAAAGGTAGAGATCGCACATCACATTCAAGCGGTAACGCAAAATTATGACTTTTCGATTTCCTTTTTCTCGTTAAAGAAAATGTTGTTTTTGCGTCCGTTGCATTTGTTTTTTTATTGTGTATTGAGTTTGGTTTATTTCAAAATAGACACTACAAAAAGAAAAGCAAAATATGGTCAGTTGCCGGTTAATTATAAGTTAATTAAGAGGTGGCTTTATGTTTTGGTGGGTGTCCAATTGTTTATTTCTTCTTATTGTTTGCTTGATTCCTATGCCGATTTTATTTTGAATGAATACACTGGAATCATCAACCAGAAAAATTATTTTAGGTTCTTGGGAGTAGCTTTTTTTCTTCAAAACATCCTTTTATTTTTATTTCCAAAAATTCTTTTTGACACCATTTCGTATCCAGATGCTACCTTTGCTAAAGTGCGATCAGCCCATTTAAAGAAAGAAAATACAGACGAAATGAATCAAACTATTTCGGCCCAATTGAACAATTATTTAGTGGATAAACCTTTTGTAAGTAAGGGGTTTAATCTCTCAAAAATGGCTTTCGATTTGAAACTTTCAGAGCGCTCATTATCCAACTATTTCAATACAGAACTAGTGGTATCGTTTAGTGAATGGAAGAACAACCAACGCATTGATTTTGCATGTGCCATGATTGATGAAGGGAAAGTAAATAAACTCACCATTGAAGGGATCTCTTTGAATGTAGGTTTTTCGTCGAGATCGAAATTTATTGATGCGTTTAAGGCGAGAAAAGGAGTGACACCGTCTGCATACATCAAACAAATTAAACAGTAGATTTTATAGTTTTTTTATTTAGAAACTAGTTGATCACAAATCGTAATAGGTGGTTTTTCATATGCTTCAGCAATTGTAAGTTCTGTAGAAAAGTCACTTATTCCAAAAATATTTTTGCCAATTGGTTTATTTATTTGTGGAATCTCTAAATTAGTTTGGAAAAAAATGATGATTAAAATTAAATATTTATTTGTCATAGTTCGAAATAATGTATTTCTCTTTAATTTTTTACAATCGTTTTAGGCATTCGATTACCCAATCATTTGTAATACCGGTAAAACCTTTGCTTTTTTGATGGTGTCTGGTTGTTCTATTTTCTAAGTCAGAAGTAAAACCGATATAAAATTTATCCTTATGAGGACTGAAGAGTATATAAACGAAAAATGGCATATAAAAAAATTTGGCGTATAAAAAAAGTCCTTATTTCTAAGGACTTTGTGGGCGATATTGATTTATCTTCAAATCAAATCGTTACTTTTATTCAAAATTTTATTGACGAATAAACATAAAAAAAGACCTCTTATTTTCATAAAAGGTCTTTTGGTTCGACTGTGGGCGATGAGGGGTTCGAACCCCCGACCCCCTCGGTGTAAACGAGGTGCTCTGAACCAGCTGAGCTAATCGCCCCAATAAATGTTATACATTTCTGTATAGCGAGTGCAAATATACACCGATAATTTATTTGTACAAGTGATTTATAAAAAAAATTATATAATTTCTGCAACAACAAACGTACTACCACCAACATAAATAAAATCATCGGAGTGCGCAGTAGACAAGGCTTTTTTATAAGCCACTGACAACGAATCATATACATTCCCAATCAAACCATATTCAGCTGCACTTTCTTGTAAAAGAATAGCCTCTAAACCGCGAGGCATATTAGGCTTTGAAAAATAGTACACGGCTTTTTTTGGGAATAAGGGCAAAATCGCATCTAAATCTTTGTCGTTTACTACTCCTAAAACCACGTGTAAAGTATCATACTTATGTTGGGCTATTTGAGCTAATACCTGTGTTAAACCATGCGCATTGTGTGCCGTATCACATACAACTAAAGGTTTATCTTGCAATACCTGCCAACGGCCTAGTAATCCGGTATTGCTCACTACATTTTGCAAACCCGCTTTGATATTTTGCTCCGTTATCAAAAAATAAGATTGTAAAACTTCTATTGCTTTGATTACTGTCTTTTTATTGTGTTTTTGATAATCCCCTTGCAAAGCACAAGGATATGTTACTTCAGGAGTATCTTGCGCGAAGAAAATTGGCGCTTGTTCAGCAGCTGCTTTGTTTGCAAAAACGAGTTGAGTCTCTTGGTTGTATTCGCCAATGACAACCGGAATATTCTGTTTAATGATTCCGGCTTTCTCAGTGGCTATTTTAGCTAAAGTATCTCCTAAAAATTGGGTGTGATCAAAACCAATATTGGTAATTACCGAAAGTAAAGGGGTGATGATATTTGTAGAATCCAATCTACCGCCCATGCCCACTTCTATGATGGCAACATCCACTTGAGCTTTTGCAAAATAATCAAACGCCAGTCCTACGGTCATTTCGAAAAAACTCAAAGCATTGGCTTCAAAAAAAGCCTGGTTTTGAGCCACAAAATCCACTACAAAATCCTCAGCTATTTCTTGTCCATTGATTTTAATGCGTTCTCGAAAATCTTTTAAATGCGGCGAAGTATACAACCCTACTTTATAACCTGCTTCCTGCAATATGGAAGCAATCATCGAAGAAGTGGAACCCTTTCCATTGGTACCCGCCACATGAATCGATTTGAATTTAAGATCTGGATGATTGAGATGCTCTACCAATAATAGCGTATTGGTCAAATCTTTTTTGTAAGCCGATGCTCCTTGTGTTTGAAACATGGGCAACTGACTAAACATCCAATCTGTAGTTTCTTTATAATTCATTTTACTATTTGGAACGAATGGCTTGGGCATTCTTGTAATCCATTTTCCCGCTATCCATTACAATCAATGCTAGCGCATTGGATTATCATTACTATCGGGGTTAGTTAGCCCACTGAATTGCATTTTTGTTACTCCCCTACTTGAAAATTAACCACCACAAAACCTATTTGCGTTTCGGGTGCATTGCTATCCGCTTGCCATTTGAACGTTTTTGCGGTTTCTAGTGCCGGATTTACTAAACACGGATTTGTATTGGTTGTTCCTTGAGAGCGCTCGGCCTTGATCACATTCCCTTGTCGGTTCACCCAAATTTTTACAACAACTTTTCCCGTTTCATTACAATCCTGTATTTTTTTACTGTTGCCATATAATTTTCTACCGGATAACCCCCAGCCAGTCCCTTTACCTGTTCCTCTTCCTTCTCCAGATCCATCGCCATAAAAACTATTGGCATACAAACTTCCGTTTACGCTTCCTTTGTCGCCTCCTTCCGCATCATCTCCATGACCATTTTGTGTGGTACCCGTAGTTTTGGGCCCTTTCAAAATACTGTTGAGTGCGCTGTTGGTTTTTCGTTTGGGCGGCGTCGGTGTTGGTGGCGCATCAGAAGGTGTAGTTGCCGTTGGAACAGCTACCGCTTTTACTTTGGTTTGTGTGGTAATTTTTTGAGCGGGTGTTTCTACGACATCTTTTACAGCAGGCTCAGGAGCCGTTTGCACTTTTTCTATGGGTTGAATGTCTCCATTTCCGGTTTCTGAAGTACCGAAATTAATTGCAATTTCGCCTCCTTTAAATACATAAGGAACATTCGGATCGTCTTTTAAAACATAAAAATAAAAACAAATAAACAACACTATGAATACAACAACTGTTATACCCAAGGATCGCTTTTCATATTTGGTTTCTAAAATCATGTTTACTTTGGAGCTACGGCTAAAACTATTTTGTATTGATTTCGGTAGGCAATATCCATTACTTTAACCGCATTTTCAATGGGAACCTCTTTGGCCACGTGCAAAACAAT
>DALYCS010000042.1:8795-11222 GCA_031973615.1 Flavobacterium sp.
CCTGGGCGTAGGACGATTAGGCCGCATTATTTTTCCGGCTAATTTTTGTTGCAATGCTGCCTCTAATTGGGCTATAGGAAGTTGTTCTTGATCTAAAAAATAATTGAATTTTCCATCTATACTCACCGAAATTGTTTCGCCTTGATCGGATTGACCTGCTGAATTGGGCAACACCAAATCTAAGGCATTGGTGTTGGTCATAGTGGTGACAGCTATCATAAAAAAGATCAACAACAAGAAAACAATATCGGTCATGGACGACATATTGAATTCTGCATTAACTTTATTTCTTCCTCTTAAGTTCATAATTAAACAGGTTCGTTAAGTACATCCAAGAAATCTACAACATTTACTTCCATCATGTGTACAATTTTATCAGTTATGCTTACCAAATGATTATAACCAACGTATGCAATAATCCCTACAATCAATCCCACAACGGTGGTCATCATTGCCGTGTAAATCCCTTCTGCTAAGACACTCATCTCAATTTTATTTGAACCACTTGCGGCCATTTCGTGAAATGCCATTACCATTCCAATAACCGTCCCCAAGAAACCCGTCATAGGACCTGCTCCTGAAAGTGTCGCCAACAAACTTACATTTTTCTCTAGTTTGTACACCTCTAGTTTTCCGGCATTTTCAATTGCAATATTGATATCTTCTAAAGGTTTACCAATGCGGGATATTCCTTTCTCAATCAGACGAGCTACAGGAGAATTAGTAGCCGCACACAACATTTTGGCATTGTCAATTTTTCCTTGTTGCAAATGCATTTTAATTTGTGTCATGAAGTTTTGATCCATTTTAGAGGCAGCTTTAATGGCCATAAGTCGTTCTAAATACAAGTAGATCGTTAAAAACAACATGATGAAAATAGCAGTCATTACGATTTGACCCACTATGCCCCCGCTGAAAATAATTTCCATTAGCGTCAACTCTTTTTTAGCTGCTATCGATTCAACCGCTTGATTGGCTGCTGTAGCAACGGTATCTATTTGAAGAAAAATATTCATAATAAAATGTTTTAATTTAAAACGTAAATATAAAATAAAAATTGCACGAATTATTTACTTGCTTTTTTTAGCCACAAAAAACCAATAATTCCGGATAATGTTGAAGCTGCCAAAATCATAAACTTTGCGTTATTAATAATTTTTGCATCGTCAAAAGCTAACAAACTGATAAAAATAGACATCGTAAAACCAATACCTCCCAAAAAACCGGCACCTATCAATTTATTTAATCCCATATCTTTTGGTAATTTTGCAATGCCTAACTTGACCACAAACAATGACACCAAAACAATCCCTAAAGGTTTACCAAAAACCAGACCAAAAATTATACCCAAGGAATAGTTTTCTGAAAAATTGTGCAACCAATCGGGACCAATAATTATGGCCGTGTTACACAAGGCAAACAAAGGTAAAATCACATATACTACAGGCTTGTGTAAAAAATGTTGCAATTTATAGGAAATCGTCTTTTCTGTTCCATCTTGAAAAGGAATCGCAAAGGCCAATAACACCCCTGTAATAGTAGCATGAACACCCGAGTTGAGCATAAAGTACCACATAAATACGCCTGCCACTAAATAAATCCAAAGCTGGTACACCTTCATGCGATTCAAAACCAAAAGTCCGGCAAAAATAGCCAATGAAATCATCAAATTGGCAAAATATAATGTTTTGGTGTAAAACAAAGCTATTACAATTATTGCCCCTAGATCATCAATTACCGCTAATGCCGTCAGAAACACTTTTAAGGAATTCGGAACATTTTTACCCACAAGAGATAATATTCCTAAAGCAAATGCAATATCCGTAGCCATCGGTATACCTATACCTGATTGCGTTTTCGTACCAATAGTAAACAAGAAAAAAATCAAGGCCGGAAATAGCATACCTCCTAAGGCTCCCGAAATAGGCAAAATGGCATCTTTTATTTTAGACAACTCTCCAATATAGACTTCTCGTTCTAATTCCAATCCGATCATTAAGAAAAATATAGCCATCAATCCATCGTTAATCCAATGTTCAAAACTATGGTTTACAACAGGATAATGCCAAATATCAAAATAACTTTCTGAAAAAGAAGTGTTGGAAATTACCAATGAAAACGCTGTACAGATTAATAGAATTAACCCACCCGCTTTTTCACTTTCAAAAAAGGATGTAAAAAGTTTGGTAAGTCGCATAGATTACACCAATTGCTTCAATGCAATTTCAAAAGCGGTTGCACTGATGTTTTTCTTATCCGAATTGATGGCATGTGTTTTTTGAAGCGCCGTCTTGATTCTATTAGACGTATCTGAAAATATTGCCTCATCGGTCATTTGAACTTTTTGCTCCATGAAATAGGCAAAAACACGTGCCATACCACAATTAGCAATAAAGTCTGGAATTAAACTTACTTTTTGATCGGTGG
>DALYCS010000043.1:0-8005 GCA_031973615.1 Flavobacterium sp.
TTTGCCAGTTGGTTTAATAGGATTTTTCATTCTTTCTGGAGAATTCACGGTTGGCGGGCTAATTAAATTGATTTTATTCACAGCTGCTTTAGTAGTTTCAAATATTTATCTGTATCCAAAAGCAAGTGCTCTTGAGATCAAAGACGGAACTATCAGTATTTTATTTCTAATCTTTTTTTCCCATTTCCAAGCGGAAGCTAAGGCGTCTTCTAGCGATGATTCGGTTTTCCAACCCAAAACGTTGTTGGCTTTTTCAGTATGCGCATAGGCTTCTGTGACGTCGCCTTCACGGCGGCCAACAATTTGGTACTTTAATTTTTGATCGGTTACTTTTTCAAAGGCCTGAATGACTTCCAATACAGAACTTCCTTTTCCGGTGCCTAAATTAAAAATTTCTACGTTTTCCAAATTTTGTTGGTTGAGTAATCGTTTGAGGGCCACAACATGCGCTTTGGCTAAATCGACTACATGAATATAATCTCTAACGGCGGTTCCATCCGTTGTGGGATAATCGTTACCAAATACCGATAATTTTTCACGCAATCCAATGGCTGTTTGCGTAATAAAGGGCACTAAATTTTGAGGAACACCCAATGGCAATTCTCCAATTTCTGCTGATTCATGTGCGCCAATAGGATTAAAATAACGCAATAATATAGCATTGATAGCGCTAACTTTGGCGACATCCGTGATGATTTCTTCCCCAATTTGCTTGGTGTTGCCATAGGGTGATAAGGCTACTTGTATGGGAGCGTTTTCTGTAATCGGCATTTTTTCGGCTTGACCGTACACCGTACACGACGAACTAAAAATGAAATGTGCAGCTGGTTTTTGTTGTAATTCCTGCAGCAAATAGATCAACGAATTAAGATTGTTTTCATAATACAATAGTGGATTTTCTACACTTTCTCCCACTGCTTTTGAGGCAGCAAAATGAATGACACCAGAAATATCTTCGTGATTTTTAAAGAGCTTTTGAACCGCACTTTTATCGCGCAAATCGATGTTTTCAAAAAAGGGTTTTGTTCCAGTAATGCGCTCGATACCCTCTAAAACGTCAAGTGAAGAATTGGATAAATTATCGACAGCAATAACTTCAAAACCTTCTGTTTGAAGGGCTACAACGGTGTGCGAGCCTATAAATCCTAACCCGCCTGTTACCAGTATTTTCATATTTTTTTAGTGTATGGCAAACAACTTACAACTAACAGCTAAATTACTGATAGCATAAGCGCTAATCTATTAAATGTATTCTAAAACGGCGTCGGTAATAAATTTAATTTGTTCGTCATCTAATTCCGTATGCATCGGTAATGCAATGACTTCTTTTACCAATTGATTGGTTACCGGAAAATCGGCCTCGTTATATCTTGAATCTGCATAGGCTTTTTGACTGTGCAAAGGTATTGGATAATAAATAGCACAAGGAATACCTTTGGCCTGGAGGTGTTCTAATAGTCCATCTCGTTTACCATTTAATATGCGTATTACATACTGGTGAAACACATGACAATCGCATGATTCACATATAAATGGCGCCCAAATATTTGGGTTTTGACTTAAAGCCAAACTGTATTTTCTAGCCGCTTCTTGACGCGCTTTATTGTAGCTGTTTAAATGTGGTAATTTTGCTTTTAAAACCCCGGCTTGTATGCTGTCTAATCTCGAATTTACTCCCACAACATCGTGATGGTATCTTTCATACATTCCATGGTTTACAATGCCTCTAATTTTATTTGCTAAAGCATCATCATTAGTGAAAATTGCACCACCATCACCATAACATCCTAAATTTTTAGAAGGGAAAAAGGATGTGGCTGCCACATGGCCTATCGTTCCTACTTTCTTTTTAGAGCCATCTTTAGAAGTATAATCAGCACCAATTGCTTGGGCATTATCTTCAATAACGTATAAATTATGTTCGCGGGCAATTTCCATAATAGCATCCATATTAACAGAACGACCAAACAAATGAACGGGAACAATAGCTTTTGTTTTTGGAGTAATGGCTTTACGAATACCTTCAAGTGAAATATTCATATTATTCATATCTACATCGACTAGTACGGGAGTCAATTGCAATAAAGCAATTACCTCAACTGTAGCGGCAAACGTAAAATCAGCTGTAATTACTTCATCACCGGGCTGCAAATCCAATCCCATCATCGCAATTTGTAAGGCATCGGTTCCATTAGCACAAGGAATTACATGTTTTACACCTAAATATTTTTCTAAATCAGCCTGAAATTGGTGTACTAAAGGACCATTTATATAAGTATTGTTGTCTAAAACTTCTTGAATAGAAGCATTTACTTCGTCTTTTATTTTTTCGTATTGACTTTTTAAGTCAACCATTTGTAATTTTTTCATGATTGCATTTTTCTGTGGGCAAAATTACTAATTATCTTTTGAAGTCCTTTTCTTTCTGTTTAAAAAATAATAGAACAAGCTAACAATTACTGTAACAACTAAAGATGAAATGATTAGTTCACTACTCGTTTGTTCTTGAAACATTAGTTTTTTGATAGCAATATTCACTAAGAAAAATACGCTAGCAAAGACCATCATCTTTTGAGAATACAATTTCATATTTTTTTTATTTGAGGAAACAATTGTACTTTTATGACCTTATTTAAGAGCATGAATCAAATATATAATATTATTGTACTCCTTGCATCACAATGTCTTAAAATTTTCGCGCTGTTTAGTCCGAAATTAAAACTTTTTGTAGTGGGACGAAAATCGGTCTTTTCAACACTTGAATCGGAGATACAAACAAACGATAAAACCATTTGGTTTCATGCCGCTTCTCTAGGGGAATACGAACAAGGATTGCCCGTAATGGAAGCCGTTAAGCAATACTATCCCAATCACAAAATCATCCTTACTTTTTTTTCGCCATCGGGGTTTGAGGTTCGTAAAAACAATTCGATTGCAGATGTTACGATTTATTTGCCTTTGGATACCCTTTCAAATGCAAAACAATTTGTGCAACTCGTGCATCCCGAAATGGTCTTTTTTATTAAGTATGAATTTTGGCCCAATTATTTAAACGAACTTAAGAAACAAAAAATTAAAACCTATTTGATTTCTGGAATTTTACGAAAAAATCAAGCTTTTTTTAAGTGGTATGGCAGATTTTATAGAAATGCACTTTCAACATTTGAGTACTTTTTTGTACAAAATGAAAGTTCTAAAGGTCTATTACAAAACATTGGATTTCATAATGTAAAAGTTTCAGGCGATACCCGTTTTGATAGAGTAGTTTCTATTTTAGAACGCGATAATTCACTGGATTTTATAGCGCAATTTAAAGCGGATAAAACTACAATTGTAATTGGAAGTTCTTGGCCAAAGGATGAAGAATTATTAATTGATTATATCAATAGTAGTGCTGAAAATGTTAAATTCATACTTGCGCCTCACAATATTAAATTAGAGCAAATACAAGTGCTGAAAAAAGCAATTGCCAAAAAAACGATCTTGTTTTCTGAAAAAGATACTGTTGATGTGTCAAATTTTGGTGTTTTTATCATCGATACCATTGGGATTTTAACCAAAATATATTCTTATGCAGATATTGCCTATGTAGGAGGTGGTTTCGGAAATCCGGGCGTACACAATATTTTAGAACCGGCAACATTTGGTGTTCCGGTTGTCATTGGACCAAATTATGCTCATTTTGCTGAAGCTACAGCATTAGTAAATTTGGGAGGTTGTATTTCCATTCAAAATCAAACCCAATTGAATGAGGCGTTTGATTTGTTACTTCAAAACGAAGACGAACGACTCGAAAAAGGACACATTTGCAGCACCTTTGTTCAAATGAATAAAGGAGCGACACAAACGGTCATGTCACATATTGGATAGTATTTTAGAATTAGATCAACCCAGCCCTTTTCAACAAAGCGTCCACTTTAGGTTCCTGCCCTCTGAATTTTTTATACAATTCCATAGGTAATTCGGTGCCGCCTTTAGAAAGGACATTGTCTTTGAATTTTGTGGCAACTTCTTGATTGAAAATGCCTTTTTCTTGGAAATAGGCAAACGCATCGGCATCTAAAACTTCCGCCCATTTATAGCTGTAATAACCCGAAGAATAACCGCCTTGGAAAATATGTGAAAACGACGTACTCATGCAATTTTCGGTTACATCGGGATACAAGCTAGTTGATGCCATTGCTTGCTTTTCAAACGCTTTCACATCGTTAATGGTTTGTGATTTTGCATGATAGGCCATATCTAATATCCCAAAACTCAATTGGCGTAATGTAGCCATTCCTTCCAAAAAACTCGCACTTTCCTTAATTTTTTCTACATATGCTTGTGGGATAATTTCGCCCGTTTCATAATGTTTGGCAAATAAAGCTAAGGCTTCGGGTTCGTAACACCAGTTTTCCATAACCTGACTTGGTAATTCCACAAAATCCCAATACACCGAAGTTCCCGATAAACTTGGATAGGTTGTGTTGGCCAACATGCCATGTAACGCGTGTCCAAATTCGTGAAACAAAGTGGTTACTTCGTTAAAAGTCAATAATGATGGTTTTGTTTCAGTTGGTGGGGTGAAATTACACACAATAGAAACATGAGGTCGTTCATTATTACTATCCTTTATATATTGCGGTTTAAAAGAAGTCATCCAAGCACCATTTCGTTTTCCTTTTCTTGGAAAGAAATCGGAGTAAAAAACGGCAACTAAATTTCCTTCAAAATCCAATACTTCAAAAGTTTGGACGTCTTTGTGGTATTTATCTATGTCAAAAACTTCTTTGAACGTGATTCCAAATAATTTTTCTGCAATGGTGAATGCTCCCTTTAACACGTTTTCCAGTTGGAAATAGGGTTTTAATACCTCATCATCTAGACGGAATAATTTTTGTTTCAATTTCTCCGAATAGTAAGCGCCATCCCATTTTTCTAATTTGTCAATTCCGTCTAATTCTTTAGCGAAAGCAGTTAATTCAGCAAACTCTTTATGAGCCGCTGGTTTTGCTTTTTCCAATAAATCATTCAAAAAGGAACGTACGGTTTCTGGATTTTGTGCCATGCGCTCTTCCAAAACAAAATGAGAATGGGATGAATATCCCAATAATTTTGCGCGTTTGTGACGCAATTCTACGATTCGTTTTACGTTTTCTTGGTTGTCAAATTCGTTGTTTTGAAAGCCTTTCTTTCCAGCTGCGATGGCGATATTTTTTCGTAATTCACGATTGTCTACATAGGTTACAAAAGGTAAATAACTCGGAAAGTCTAAGGTAAAAACCCAGCCTTCCAGTCCTTTTGATTTTGCCAAACTTGAAGCCATTTCTTTTGCTCCATCCGGTAAGCCTTTTAAATCCGCTTCCTTAGTAATGTGTAATTGATAATTATTGGTTTCTGCCAAGACATTTTCACCATACGTTAATTTAAGTTTGGCTAACTCAGTATCAATTTCTCGAAGTATTAACTTTTCGTCTTCTAGGAGTAGGGCTCCATTTCTAGAAAAACCTTTAAATTTTTTGTCGAGTAATGTAGTTTGTTCGGAGGTTAATGTTAAACTGTCTTTTTGATCATAAATGGTTTTGATGCGTTGGAACAACTTTTCATTCAAAGCTACATCATTACTAAATTCAGTTAATAATGGCGAAACTTCTTGCGCAATTTTTTGCATTTCATCACAGGTTTCTGCCGAATTCAAATTAAAAAAAATTGAAGACAAGCGGTCTAAAGCTTCACCAGCAAAATCTAAGGCTTCAATGGTGTTTTGAAAACTAGGTGTTTCGGGGTTGTTAGCTATGGCATCGATTTCTTTTCGTGCAATTTCAATTGTTTTTTCGAATGCCGGTTGATAATCAGATAGCGCAATCTTGTTAAAAGGTGCAGTAGTATATTTTGTGGTAAATGGTGCTAAAAAAAGTGTCATAAAATTTGGTATTATCGATAAAGTGTTTAAATTTGTCGATGAAATGTTGATTATATCCCTTTTTTCCCCAAATTAAAAGAGATTAAATTTATTTATAGTTGTTAGATTTTTGTAAATAAAATCCCAAAGTAAACTTTGGGATTTTTTTATTTTAATCCTTCAGATGCTTTTAAAACGGCTTGTTTTAATCCTTCTTTGTAAGCGATAATTTTATCTAAAACACATGTATCAGAACTTCCGATAATTTGTGCCGCTAAGATGCCGGCATTTTTTGCACCGTTTAGTGCAACTGTTGCTACAGGAACACCGCCTGGCATTTGTAAGATCGATAAAACCGAATCCCATCCATCAATTGAATTACTCGATTTTACAGGAACTCCAATCACAGGTAGTGGTGACATAGAAGCTACCATTCCTGGTAAATGAGCTGCTCCACCAGCACCAGCAATAATTACTGAAATGCCTCTTTCGTGGGCATTTTTACTAAAATCGAATAACTTTTCAGGAGTTCTATGTGCTGAAACAATATCTACTTCGGTTTCGATATCAAATCCTTTTAAGATGTCTATGGCTTCTTGCATTACCGGCATATCGGATATGCTTCCCATGATGATGGCTACTTTACTCATAATTTTATTTAAAGATTGAAAAATTTAAAGATTGAAAAATATGTTTTTGACAAAAATAGTTCAATCATACAATCATTCAATGGTTGTACTAATTACGCTGATAGAATTTTTCACTTCTTCAGCAATTTTTCTGGCTACTGCCATGTCTTCATTTACAATGGTAACGTGTCCCATTTTTCGGAACGGTCGTGTTTCTCTTTTTCCGTAAATATGAGGAGTTACGCCATCAATTGCCATGATATTGGAGATGTTTTCGTAAACTACTTGTCCAGAATATCCTTCTGAACCTACCAAATTTACCATAATTCCGGCAACTTTGCTATCGGTGTTCCCTAAAGGTAAGTTTAAAATCGCACGTAAATGGTTTTCAAATTGAGAAGTATAACTTGCTTCAATGGAATAATGTCCGGAGTTGTGTGGTCTTGGAGCGACTTCATTCACTAAAATTTGATCGTCTTCCGTTTGGAACATTTCTACAGCTAATAAACCAACATGATGAAATGCTTCTGAAACTTTTAAGGCAATTTCAGTGGCTTTTTGAGCTACTGTTGCATCAATGCGAGCCGGACAAATTACATATTCCACTTGATTGGCTTCGGGATGAAATTCCATTTCAACAACGGGATACGTTTTTACTTCTCCAGAAACCGAACGTGCAACAATTACTGCTAATTCATTTTTAAATGGCACCATCGCTTCGGCAATGCATTCTACATCGGGTAAATTTATAAAGTCTAATGCCGAACGGCAAATTTTAACGCCATTTCCATCATAACCAAATTGCGCGCATTTCCAAACGAAAGGAAATTCTAACTCATCTTTTGCAATTGTAGTTTTCAAATCATTCAAATCCACGAAACGTTGGTGTGGCGAAGTAGGAATATCGTTTGCAACGTAATAATCTTTTTGTTTTCCTTTGTTTTGAATCAAACGCAAAGTTTTTGGTGAAGGATAAATAGGGAGTCCTTCGGCTTCTAGTTGATCTAGGGCGTCTAAATTTACATTTTCAATTTCTATAGTAAGTAAATTGACCTTTTTACCAAATTGGTAAACTGTGTCAAAATCCATCAAACTGCCTTTGAAAAATTCGTTACAACTCAAGCGAGCTGGAGCTTCGTTATTTGGTTCTAATACCAAAGTTTGAATATCAAATTTTCGGGTTTCGGTCAATAGCATTTTGCCTAATTGTCCGCCACCTAATATGCCTAATTTAAAATCAGAAGAAAAATAATTCATTATGTTGTTGCGTTGCAGTTGTTTCCGCAAAGATACTCAGACAATTGATAATTAACAATTGATAATTGCAATTTGTTACTTATGGAGTTTTTTTAATAAATTTCGTGTTGCAGCTTGATAGGCTGCCGAATGATTTGCATAATCTTGTTCAATGATGATTTTTAATTCATCATGAACCCAATTGTATTTTTTTCCAAGTACATCCCATGGATTTTCTTTAAGTCTCTTTATAGAA